>NZ_JBFWJQ010000002.1:0-64702 GCF_050253115.1 Syntrophotalea sp. | reverse complement strand
AATCTCGACCAGCAGACGCCCGTCACAAAAATATTGAGGTTACACAAGCAGGAGAATTCACGCCTCAGCCATCGAAATTTTAACCTCTATCTCCAACAAAATACGTCACGCCGACGCCGACCTCACCCAACAGACATTCCCGATTCTAAAAACACATGGTCACGAAATATGCCCCCTCGGCGGCATACTCGTATGCCTTCAGGCGGATTGAACGGCGGCGGTGACGACGAGGCGGTTGCGCAGGGCTCGCCGACCGGACGGATGATTGCCTGTGGCGGGAAGAGAGCCGTTTGTCTCGACGGCAAAGACGCTTTGGATGGTGTTGCTGAGGAAGATGGAGGTTCGGCCACAGCCTGCTCCTCTGCGGCCCGGGACGCGTGCGAGCGTAGCGGGTGATTTCTAATGAATTCCCAATGAAGCTCTTTATGGAAAATAGCAGAGGACGCACCCTCTTTCAACGGCTTTAATATTAATTTCCCGAGCCGCGAAAGCCAACGCACAAACGCCGGCATCTCCTTGGTGGAGAGCCGGCGCCGTGCCGTGGTGCATGGGTGATGGGCGTGCATCCTTGCCGACCCGAAACGGCAGGCGGCAGCGGAAGCGCTGTTACCGCCCCCGCTGCCGGTTGCAGATGGCAGGATGGTGGAGCATTATTTTGTGAGCAGTTGCAATACCACATCCTTGAAAGGATTGGCGAACAGCAGGATCATGACCACGACGAACACGTAGATGGCCAGCGATTCGATCATGGCGACGCCGATCATCATGGTGGTCAGAATCTTGCCGCTGGCGCCGGGATTGCGGGACACGCCCTCCAGGGCGGTTTTTACTGCCATGGCCTGCCCGATGGCGGGCACCATGGCGCCAATGGCCATGCCGAAACCGGCGACAATCACAACCCAGGTGTAAAAATCCATTGTTCTTCTCCTTGTCTGTCTCTGGATGGGACGGGCTTGAGCCGTCACTGCGTTTTTATTTCGATGGTCTTGTTCCCGGATCCGGGGCCGGTCTCCGACGTGAAGTCAGTGTGCCTCCTCCAGCGCCCCGGCAATGTAGATCATGGACAACAGCGTGAAAACAAAGGTCTGGATGAAGGCGACAAAGATGCCCATGATCATCATGGGGATCGGCAGCAGCAGCGGCACCAGGGTAAAGAAAATCATGAGAATGATTTCGTGGCCATACATATTGCCAAACAGTCGCAGGGACAACGACAGAGGCCGGGCCAGATGACCGATGATTTCGATGGGCAGCAGCAGAGGCACCAGCCACCAGATGGGTCCGGTGAAATGTTTCAGATAGCGGATGCCGTGTTCGCGAAAGCCGATGATATGGGTCATGGCGAATACGGTGAGGGCCAGGGCGAGGTTGGTGTTGAGGCTGGCGGTGGGAGGCGCGAACCCGGGAATCAGGCCAAGAAGGTTCGACACCAGCAGAAACAGCGCCAGCGTGGCGATCAGGGGAAAATAGACCACCCCTCTGGAGCCCATGGTTTCACGGGCCATGCGCCGCAGTTCGACCAGTATCGCTTCCACCAGGTTCTGCAGACCGGTCGGCACCATGTCGGCCCGTCGCGTGGCCAGCCAGCCGATGGCCGCGAGGAAGGCCATCACCAGCCAGGTGTGGGTGACATGCTGGAAAAATCCGTGATGCGCCAGCATGTCCGTGGACAGACCAAACCGCACTTTTTCGAGCAGCCAGTTGAGAAATATAAAGGGATGTGTCATGGTTTGCGTCCCGCTTTACAGGGTTTGTCCTGCCCGTCAACGCCGTCTGCCGCGAGAAACGACCTGGATGCGCACCAGGGCGCGTCGCAGGGCGGCCTGCAGGTTGTGGTATTCCTTGTCCATCGGGGTCAGCTCCTTGAGCCGCGCCTCGGCGCGACCCAGCGCCGTCCGCGCCCGTGCAAGGTCGATATGGTCCTGCCGCTCGGCAGTCTCCACCAGTACCAGGACCCGGTCGTCGGCCACTTCCACGTAGCCCCAGTTGACCGCCAGATAGGTCACCTCGCGCCCCTTGCGGTAGCTGAATTCGCCGACCTGCAAGGTGGTCAGCATTGGCGTATGGCCCGGCAGCACGCCAAACTGCCCGAGGCTGCCCGGCGCGGTGATCTCGTCCACCTTTTCGCTGAGCACCTGACCGGCCGGCGTCACCACTTCCAATTGCAGTTTCTGCGCCATGGGGACTTTCCTTTTTAAGGTGCCATCCGGGCAGCGTTCTCCAGCACTTCGTCAATGCCGCCGACCATGTAGAAGGCCTGCTCGGGCACGCTGTCGTGCTGCCCTTCGACGATTTCCCTGAAACCCCGGATGGTCTCGCTCAGTTCCACGTACTTGCCCGGCGTACCGGTGAAGATTTCCGCCACATGAAACGGCTGCGACAAAAACCGCTGGATCTTGCGCGCCCGCGATACGACCAGCCTGTCCTCTTCGGACAACTCGTCCATGCCCAGAATGGCGATGATATCCTGCAGGTCCCGGTATCGCTGCAGCACGTACTGCACGTCACGGGCAACCCGGTAGTGGTCTTCGCCGAGCACCTGCGGATCGAGGATGCGGCTGGTGGAATCGAGGGGGTCGACAGCCGGATAAATCCCCAGCTCGGCGATCTGACGCGACAGCACCGTAGTGGCATCCAGATGCGCGAAGGTGGTGGCCGGCGCGGGGTCGGTCAAGTCGTCGGCCGGCACGTAGATCGCCTGCACCGAGGTGATGGAACCGTGCTTGGTGGTGGTAATGCGTTCCTGCAGCTCCCCCATCTCGGTGGACAGGGTCGGCTGGTAACCGACCGCCGACGGTATGCGCCCCAGCAGCGCCGAAACCTCGGAGCCGGCCTGGGTAAAACGAAAGATGTTGTCGATGAACAGCAGCACGTCCTGGTTTTCCTGGTCGCGGAAGTACTCGGCCACGGTCAGCGCCGACAGCGCCACGCGGGCGCGGGCGCCGGGCGGTTCGTTCATCTGCCCGTAGACCAGCGAGGTCTTGTCCAGCACCCCGGACTCCTTCATCTCGTTCCACAGGTCGTTGCCCTCGCGGGTGCGCTCGCCGACCCCGGCGAAGACCGAAAAACCGCCGTGTTTCTTGGCGATGTTGTGGATCAGCTCCATGATCAGAACCGTCTTGCCGACCCCGGCGCCGCCAAACAGGCCGATCTTGCCGCCGCGGGCGTAGGGCGCCAGCAGGTCGACGACCTTGATGCCGGTCTCGAAGGCTTCGACCTTGGTCGACTGGTCGACGAATTCGGGAGTGGGGCGGTGGATCTCCCAGGTTGTATCGGCCTCCACCGGTCCCTGTTCGTCCACCGGCTCGCCGATGACGTTGAGGATGCGCCCCAACGTGGCACGGCCGACCGGCACGCTGATCTGGCGGCCGGTGTCGAGCACCTGCTGGCCGCGCACCAGCCCGTCTGTAGAGTCCATGGCAATGGCGCGCACGGTGTTTTCCCCGAGGTGCTGGGCGACTTCCGCCACCAGGTTCCATTCTCCGTCGCCAAGACCCGGATTGGTCACCTTCAGGGCATGGTAGATCTCGGGTAGCTGTCCGGGCTCGAATTCGACGTCGATGACCGGACCGATAACCTGGGTGATTCTGCCTGTGTTCATGATATGCCTTCCTTTTTCACCGCCCGTTCGCTCCGCCTACTCGGGCACGCACAGAACGCGGAGGAAAGATCATTTATTTGTGGATTTTTCTGCGCCCTCCGCGGGCTCTGCGGTGAACGCCGCTGTTTCGGTCAGTCCTGCCTAATTACTGTATGGACGCCGCTCCGGAGATAATCTCCACCAGTTCGGTGGTGATCACCGTCTGGCGCACCCGGTTGTACTGCAACGTCAGCCGGTCGATCATCTCGGTTGCATTTTTGCTGGCGCTGTCCATGGCGCTCATGCGCGCGCCGTGCTCGGAAGCCATCGATTCCAGAAACGCCCGGTAGATCTGCACCTCGATATGCTTGGGCAGAATCGAAGCCAGCACCTCGCCGCGCGTCGGCTCGTACAGCGGATGCACCGGAAATCCGGTATCGGCCGGCGCAATGGGCACGGTGGGCGCGATGGGCAGCAGCCGGTCAATGACGACTTCCTGGCGAATGGCACTGAAAAAAGCGTTGTAGATCAGGTACACGGCGTCGCAGGTGCCCGCGCAGTAGTTTTGCACCACTTCCTGGCCGAGCAGCGCGGCAGTGGCGTAGGTGGCCTCGGCGGTGATGTCCTCATACACCTGATCGGCCTGCAGACCGCGGATTTTCAGCTGTTCACGCCCCTTGCGCCCGATCACCACCAGTTCAAAACCGTCGAACCCATCGGGATTGTTTCCAATCAGCTGCTCACAGGCCTTGGCGATATTGAGGTTGAAGCCTCCGCACAAGCCGCGGTCGGAACCGAGCGCCAGCACCATGGCGCGGCCGCGCCGTTCGTGCTGCTGCAGCAGCGGATGCGCCTCCGGGTCCTCATGCAGTGCCAGAAACGCCAGCACCTGCTGCATCCGCTGCGCGTAGGGCCGCGCCGCCACGATAGCGGCCTGCGCCTTGCGAAACCGTGCCGCCGCCACCATTTTCATGGCCCGGGTGATCTGCTGGGTGCTCTTTACCGAGGCGATGCGCTTTTTGATATCCTTCAGGTTTGCCATGGGTCCTTCTTTCTCCGAAAGAAGATCTGTCAGTTCGAAGCTGTAAGCTGTAAGTTAAAGGCAACTATAAGTTTTGTTTTTTAAGGTTTTAGCTTGCAGCTTAAAGCTTCGCCCCTCAGGGTGCGAATTGCTCCCCGAATGCCGACAGGGCAGCCTTGATGCGCCCGTCGAGTTCGCCATCGATGGCTTTCTTCTCCGCCAGGTCGGTCAGCAGCGCCCCGTGATGGGTTTCCAGATAGCTGTACAGATGTTCTTCGTAGCGCCGCAGCGCCCCCAGCGGATAGGCGTCGACATAGCCGTTGTTGGCGGCATAGATGATCAGGATCTGCTTTTCCACCGCCAGCGGCTGGTACTGGGGCTGCTTGAGGATCTCCACCAGCCGCGCGCCCCGTGCCAGCTGCTTCTGCGTGGCGGCGTCGAGGTCGGAACCGAACTGGGCGAAGGCCGCCATCTCCCGGTACTGGGCCAGCGACAGCCGCAGGGTGCCGGCCACCTGTTTCATCGCCTTGACCTGGGCGCTGCCGCCGACGCGGGACACCGACAGGCCGACGTTGATGGCCGGGCGCACCCCGGAGTAGAACAGGTCCGCCTCCAGAAAAATCTGCCCGTCGGTAATGGAGATGACATTGGTCGGGATGTAAGCCGACAGGTCGCCGGCCTGCGTCTCGATGATCGGCAGCGCCGTGAGGCTGCCGCCGCCGAGTCCGTCGTTGAGTTTGGCGGCCCGCTCCAGCAGACGGCTGTGCAGATAAAAAACATCGCCGGGAAAAGCTTCACGGCCGGGGGGACGCCGCAGCAGCAGCGAGAGCTGCCGGTAAGCCACGGCGTGCTTGGACAGGTCGTCATACACGATCAGGGCGTGGCGGCCGCTGTCGCGAAAATATTCGCCCATGGTCACCCCGGCATAGGGGGCGATGAACTGCAGCGGTGCCGGCTCACTGGCCCCGGCGCACACCACAATGGTGTAGTCCATGGCGCCGTGCTGTTTGAGTTTGTCCACCACCTGCGCCACCGTCGACTGTTTCTGACCGATGGCGACATAGATGCAGACCATGTCCTGGCCTTTCTGGTTGATGATGGTGTCGATGGCCAGTGCGGTTTTGCCGGTCTGCCTGTCGCCGATGATCAGCTCACGCTGCCCGCGCCCGATCGGCACCAGCGCGTCAATGGCTTTCAGCCCGGTCTGCAGCGGCTGGTGCACCGATTTGCGCGTGACGATACCCGGCGCCTTGATCTCCACCTGCCGCGCCGTGGCATCCTGCAGCGGCCCGCCGCCATCGATCGGCTGCCCGATACCGTTGACCACCCGCCCGACCAGCGCTTCGCCCACCGGCACTTCGACGATGCGCCCGGTGCGCCGCACGCTGTCGCCTTCCTTGATGTGATGCGTCTCGCCCAGAATCGCCGCCCCGACGTTGTCTTCCTCGAGGTTAAGCACCATGCCGATCACGTCGCCGGGAAATTCCAGCAGCTCGCCGGCCATGGCGCGATCCAGACCGTGGATGCGGGCGATGCCGTCCCCGACGGAGATAATGGTGCCCATTTCGCTCAGTTCGATCCGACTATCGAAGTTCTCGATCTGCTGCTCGATAATGGCGCAGATTTCTTCCGCTCTGATGTCCATGACCTGTTTCACCCTTTATGCTTTCCCGGGAAAGCCTCTTCGTTGAGATATACCGCCATGCGCCGCAGCCCGGCCCGCAGTGTGCCGTCGAGCACCTGCCCGGCGACTTCGATACGCACCCCGCCCAGCAACTGGGCATCCACGTGCGTGTCAAGCTCGGCTTTGCCGCCGAAACGACGTTCCAGCACCGCCTCGATGGCCCGTGCCGTATCCGCCTCCAGCGGCGCGGCACTGTCCACCCGCGCCCGCACGATGCCAAGTCGCGCATCGATCAACTGCCGGCAGACGTCGACCAGCGCGTCGAAACTGTCGAGCCGCTGACGCTGCTGCAACAGCCGCAGCAGACTGCGCAGTTCCGCATCCAGCTGCAGATAGTCGCAAAGGCCCGCCAGCAGACCGGCCTTTTTCGTGCCGTCCAGCGTCGGGCTGCTCAACAGTTTAAGCAGACGCGGCTCGCAGGCAAACGCCCGCTGCAGACGGGTCAGCTGCTGACCAAGCCCCTCCAGATGCTGCCGCCGTGCCGCCAGATTCACCAGGGCCATGGCGTAGCGTTTTGCAATGACGCGGTGTTTCATGACTTGTCCTCCACCTCGCGCAGGCAGGTATCGATCAACCGCGACTGCTCCTGCGGTCCGAGCTGCTGCTTGAGATGCTGCTCCGCCAGTTCCATCGCCAGCCGCACCGCCTCGGCACGTAACTGCCGGCGCGCCGCCTCGATTTCCCGCTCGGCGCTACGCGAGGCCTCGCGGCTTATCTGCTCCGCCATCTGGCGCGCCTGTTCTTCAATACGCGCACTTTGACCGGCGCTCTCCGCGGCCAGCTCGGCACGCAGCTGCGCGATGCTGGCGTCGGCATCGGCCAGCTGCCGCTGGCAGGCTTCGTAGCACTGCTCGGCAGCCTGCTGCATCTGCTGCGCCTGTTCCAGCTCTTCGGTCACGCGCCGCTGCCTCCCCTCAAGGGCCCGCTTCAAGGGACCACGCAGTATCAGGTACAAGGCCCCGGCGGTGATACCGAAATCGAGCAGGCGATAGGCAAAATCCTTCATCTGGCCGCCACCGTGGCCGCCAGCCTCGGTCGCCAGTGCCGTCGCCGTAAACACCAGCGTCACCAGCAGCCCGCAGCCGCCGGCCAACACACCGCACCGTGACCCCTTCACAACGGCCTCCCCAGCAGCCGCGCCGCAGCTGCTTCTCCCAGACGCGCGGCCAGTCGCGGCAGCTGCTCGGATTGCTGTTGCAGCTGCCCGGCCACCTCGTGGCGCACCTGCTCCAGCACCTGCGCCGCCTGCGCATGGGACTGCTGCAGCAGCTGGGACTGCTGCCGCTGAGCCTCGGCCAATACTGCGGTTCGCGCCTGTTGCGCCTCGTTGCGTACCTGCGCCAGCCGGGCGTCATAGGCCTGCTGCTGCCGCTCGGTGTGTTCCTCCAGCTGCCGGCTGCGCTCCAGAGCCTGTTCCTGCCGTGCCTGGCGCTGATCCACAACCGCCTGCAGCGGCCGGTACAGCAGACGCTCCAACAGGACTATCAACACCACGAAGTTGCCCGCCTGCAGCCACAGCGTCCAGTCGATATTGTCCACAGTGCTACCTCACGTGAATACAAAAATCAGTACTGACGGTCCCGGTTTGCGCAGCCAACAGCGACAAGCACAAAACGGTGAACCGCTAAATTGACCAAAAAAAAGGCAGACACGCCGAAAAACCGTGCAACAGTTTTTGGAATGGCCCACCCTGGTCACCAAATCTGAAACTTCCGCAGCCGCCAAAATGCATTATTTCAGCCTCCACGAGCACGGTGAAACTTGCCCGGGTCGCCTGGAAGACAGCGGCTCTTGCCGGCGCGGCCAGCCCTGTCACGATGTGCAAAATCTGCAAGATTCGTGAATCGGCAGACAGCGCCCTGCTGCCCTATGAAGCCGACTCAGCGACGCGACAGGCACCGCCGCATTTCAGCATATTCCATGCCACTCAGCCATGCTTGACAATCCGGACGGGAAGATCGTACCGGGCGAGAATCGCATCGACTTCCGCCAGCTGTGCCGGGGTATGGGCAGGCATCTCTCCCATGGGGTACTGCATATCGAGTTGACGGTATTTGGTGACGCCGAGGCGATGGTAGGGCAAAACTTCGACGCCCCTCAGATTGGCCTTACCCTGCGCGGCCCGCACCAGCCAGTCCAGTGTACCAGACAAGGCTGCGACGTCGTCGTTCACCCCGGCAATCAGGGGCATGCGCACCACGACATTGGCGCCCATATCCAGCAACATGCCCAGATTGGCAAGAATACGCTCATTGCCGGCGCCTGTAAAGGCCCGATGTCGTTCGGAATCGATGTGCTTGAGGTCGAAAAGGAAAAGATCGGTGCAGCCGGCCAGCTCGCGATACACCTCCGCCGCAGCCTGGCCGCAGGTTTCCATCGCGGTATGCACGCCGTTGCGCCGGCACTCCCGCAAAATAGCGCCGGCAAAGTCGTGCTGCATGGTGGGCTCGCCGCCACCGACGGTCACCCCGCCGCCGGAAGTCATGTAAAAGAAGTGATCCTCCATGACCACCTCGACAACTTCCCCCACCGTCATCTCGCGTCCGGCAACACGCAGCGCCCGGGCCCCGCAGCTCGCAACACAGGCGCCGCAGCCCGTACAGGCGGCCTGCCTGTCGATCCGATGTTGCATCGGACCATTATCGACCGCGACCAGGGTGTGAACGCCCGCGGGGCAGACCTCCACGCAGCGGCCGCAGGATACACACTGTTCAGCCAGGCACATCACCTGGAAACCGGGGGCGAGACTCTCAGGGTTGGAACACCACTTACAGCACAACGGACACCCCTTGAGAAACACCAGGGTCCTGACACCGGGCCCATCATGCATGGAGTATTTCTGAATATCGAAAACCATGCCTTGCAACTGTCCCTGTTCGCTCATGGTGCAACTCCTGTTGCCGGCGGGTTCCCATCTGATGGAAAACCCTGGTGGAAACCGGATAAAACCTTTCGGTTGTGTGAATCGTGACTGAAAAAACCGCTCATGGCAGGGTACCGCTTGTTCGCATCGTGGCCGCCCCGAATTGAGGGGCGGCCACGATGCGCCGTATCAGACCTTCCAGGCTTTGGGCAGATATTTGAGACGCCCCTGCCCGAATTCGGTAATGGCATAGTTCACCACCAGATTACCGTCCCGGTCCAGTTCGATATCCCGGGTTTCGATCAACCCGCCGGCCCTCATGGAAAGAAGGTGTTCGCCGATGACATTTTCATTGAACTGCCCTTCAGCACCATACTCGGAGCGCAACGCGTTCATCAGTTCTTTGATCGAAGACTCCTTCACTGTCGAGAAAAAGTGAAGAATACGGAATCGCATAGGAAGTACAGCTGCCATGTTAAGCCTCCGCCCGCAGGTTGATCATTTCTTTGGGATTGCCGACAACCAGGATGGCGCCGATGGTGATAACGATCGCGCCAACCACCAGATTGCTGGTAATCGCGACATCGGTCATGAAGTAGGAAAATACCAGACCCCAGATAGCGTAGGTGATATTCAGAGCCATGCAGCGACTGCAGCCGCACATGCTGAAAGCCTTGTACCAGAGCAGATAGGAAAAGCCGCCGGCCATGCCGGCCAGAGCGATGACCCAGATAACATTGGGCGTGATCAGGGCCTGCCCGAAAATGGCCAGTCCGGCGACCAGGGGCAATACCGCCAGTACGGAAACGACACAGGAGGTCGCTTCACGGATATTGATGGCCACGGCGGGATCAACCATATCCATGCCAAAGGTAGCCAGTACGCCTTCCGTACCCCAGCCGAAAGCGGCCAGCAGGGAACAGCCGATGCCGAGATAGAAGTTGGGCATGGTGCCGCCCTCGGGCGGAACATAGCCGAGGATAACCGCGCCGGTGACGCAGGTGAGAATGCCGAACCACACGCGGGGGCTGATCTTTTCCTTGAGAATCAGCCGCGCCATAATCGCGCCGACAACCGGATAGCCGGCTGATATGCCCATGGCGTAGGCGGCCCCGGCGAAGTTGATGCCGAGCAGATAGGCGCCCATGCCGATAGGCCCGCCAAGCAGGGCGGCCACACAGACAATGAAGCCGGGAAAGGTCTTGAGAGAGCGGCCGATGTCTTTCCAGCGCCCGGTGAACAGGTTGTAGAGAGCCAGCCACAGTCCGGCAAAGCCGTCATGCAGAGCCGACCCGGCCAGCGGGGCCGCATACATGGTGGCCCCGGCGGTAAAAGGGGCCATGGCCAGCGCAATGCCGAGAACAACCCCGTCCAGCCCCCACAACATGCCGGAGCCCAGGGCCGTTGCCAGGCCGCGTTTGACAAACCCCAATTCCTTTCGTTCGAAAACCTGCCTTGCCGAAACGCGGGTTCCGGCCATACTTGCTGTTTGCACCCCGTTAGCCATAATGCCGTCTCCAATAAAATGGTTGTTTTGTCCTGCCCCCGATGTGACCCCTGCCACAGGCAAAGGGCATTGCAATCATTTGTGCGACCGTGCAGCTTTTCAAACCATCAACCGTCGGACAACGGATCCGGAACACCCCGACGGACCGACCCTTGTGCCGAAGCCGGCGACGGCGCAACGCTTTGAAAAGACCGTCGCACCCGGATGGGTGAAACGTTCATATGAACACCTGAATCGTATGGCATGTTCGTTTATGTTGTCAAGTGTTATTTCGGACACAACCCAAGCATCTTAGAACACGCTTCCACACTTCCCAGCTGAAGGATTGGCATCCTGCCGGGAGCCCGGCACGGCGCTCAATATATTTTTGTAAAGCCCTGTTTTTGAAAGCCTTAAATAAAACAAACCAGACAACCCGACAGCTGAAAACGGACATCTTCGACGCGCCCAACCCTTTTAAGACCGTGTACACTTTCATACCAAATCGTTCATATTTTATCAGAAAAACTACCATCGCATCTCACATCCCCGATATTTTGCGGGCAATAATCACCCCTGAAACTCCAGATCAGTTGCAATCCGGGAGTTGAAAAAGAAAAACACCGTTGAAAGTCTCTGGGAGAGAAAACTTTCATTGCTCTGAAGCGGTTGGAAATGTTATAAAAGAACAAAAACAGAAAGGATCGAACAAATACGCGATGCTCGAAGAGAATGGTAAAATCACGAGATCCGAGAGTGCTTCCGGCAGCAACGACCAACTGCTTCCGGCCGAACGGCACATGCGCATCCGCAACCTGCTGCGCGAACGACTGACCATCCGGGTCACCGAATTGAGCGACATGATGGGCGTTTCAGAGATGACCATCCGTCGCGACCTCGAAACCCTTGAGCGGCAGGGCCTTCTCGAACGGACCTACGGTGGCGCGGTTTACCGGCAGGAGCGCATGACCCACGAAGAGCCCTACGAGACCCGGCTCAAGGAACTGCCCGACATCAAGGACCAGATCGGTCGCAAGGCCGCCTCCCTGATCGAACCCCATGACACGCTGCTGCTGCACTCGGGCACCACCGCGCTCTACGTCCTGCGCCACCTCGACCCGGAAATCCCGGTGCGTGTCTACACCAACAATGTCGGCGCCATCCAGGAGGTCAAGGGCAAACGGGCCGAACTGATCCTGCTGGGCGGTGAGTATCGTCCCGAGACACACTCCATGGAAGGTCCGCTAACCATGGAAACGCTACAGGAACTGCACCCCAAAAAGACCTTTCTGATCCCCGACGGCATCAGCTTTCGGGACGGCATCACCACACCGTCCTTCACCGAAGCCGCACTGGAACGAGCCATGATCCAGCAGACACGGGGACAGGTCATCGTGCTCGCGACACACAATTCTTTCGGCAGGGTGGCGGACCTTGTCGTCGCCCCCATCGACAAAGTCGATCTGCTGATTGTCGATCACAAGCTGCCCGAGGAATACCTGCGAGACCTCAAGGCCCTCGGCATTCGCGTCCTGGTGGCGGATTAAATGCCCGGCGGGGGTCCTCTGATGCAAAGAAAACGGCACCAGGTTTCCACGGTGCCGGATTTTTCCTACCCGACCCAGCTTTCCTGCAGGCTGATGGCCGAACAGGCCGCGCGGGTAGCCAGGGACTGCTACGATATCGGCGAACTCCAGGACATCGTGCAGCTGTACGGGGGCTATACCAACCTGAGTTTCAAGGTCATCACCCGCACTGCCGGCGGTTTTCAAAAATACTTCTTGCGCATTTACCGCCAGGGAACCCCCATCGAGCATATCTGCTTCGAACATTCCCTGGTGGAGCATATCGTCGACCGCGGCGGCCACATGGTGGCCGCCCTGATCCGCACCAGAGACGGCGCCAATTTCGTCCGGCGCCCGATCCCCAATCCCGACAGCAGCGGCGAGCTTTTGTACGCGATGTTCGCGTTCATCGGCGGCGAGGACAAGTATTCCTGGACCTGCAATCACCTGAGCAGGGAAGAATACATCTACTCGGGCCGCATGCTCGCCGAGTTGCACCGATGTGCCGCCGGTTTCGATCCGGGGGGGCTGACATCAATGCACCGACCCATCAGCGAACGCCTCGTCACCCTGCCGGTCGAGTTTGCACACTGTGCCGAACAGACGCGGCAGAGTTGCTTCGACCGCTACTTCCTTAAAAACCTCGAAGACATGGCAGCGGTCGCGGAAAAAATCCACAACCGTCTGGTTGCGGCTTCAAACCTGCCGATCATGGGTATTCATGGTGATTTTCACCCGGGGAACCAGAAATACAATCTCAACCGGGTGATCGGCGTGTTCGATTTCGACCGCGCCTGTTACGATTTTCGCCTGTTCGATGTGGCACTGGCGGTTATCTATTTCTGCTGCTGCTGGGAAAAAAAGATGGATGGCAACCTGTGGCTGCGCAAGGCGGATCTGTTCCTGCGGGCTTATCAGAAACGCGCCGCGCAGTGGCCCGCGCCAGGGCCACTAAACCGCGAAGAGATCGAAACATTCTCCCCCCTGCTGACCGCCGCCGCCCTGAGCCTGATCCGCTGGGCCACCGTTGAAGCCTACTACCTTGAGCGGGAGAACTGTCCGGACCAGGAATATCTGTTTTACCTGAAGCACAATGTCCGACTGGTACGCTGGCTCGAGCATAACCGCGGCCGCGTCGAGAACATGCTGCGCAAGGCCCTGGCCTGACCCTCCCTGCCCGCCTCCTGCCGACGGCACATACCGGCAAACCCCATCCATCAAACCATGCCTCAACGGCAATCCCTGTCTCGTACACATTTCGCAAAAAGGCTCCCCGCAAGCCGATCGGCCCGAGCGGGGAGCCCGTAAGAGAATTGCCCTGCGGCCATGACAGCCGCGTCAGGGTCAGAAAGTGAAGGTTACATAGGCTTCAACCACCATCATGGCCTGATCGTCGCCCCAGTACTGCTCCGCGGCTTCGCCGGGGAACGCGCAGCCGAACACGCCACTGAGCCAGACGTTGTCGTTGAGGGCATAATCGGCGTACAGATTGATTTCGTCGGCATACTCGTCGCTGGTCACCGGCGTGCCGAAAATGTTGTTTTTGTCGAGCTTGAAGTTGTAGTAGATGGCGCCGACGGAGAGCTTATCGGTCGGAACCAGGTTCAGATGCACCATCTGGATCTGCTGGTTGCTGTTGAACAGATGATATTCGCCAACCACCTCGCCCATGAAATGGGTGCCCCAGCCGCGCAGAAAACCGTAAAACAGCGGATCGAAGGATTCGTAATCGGAGGTATCGGCATCGTCGCCGGAGAAAAACGCGTACCGATAGCTCAAGGTCGGCGTCCAGGGCAGGTTGCCGAAGGTCCAGCCCGCCTCGACATAGTAACCGTAAGCATCGACGTCGGCCCGGTCACCGCCGGACTGGTCGACATATTCGCCGGACAGGAAGAGCTCTTCGAGGCCCCAGGCGGTCAACGGATTCCCCTGAAAACGCACGCTCCAGACATCCATGCCATCGCGGTTGGCATAAAAGTTCTCGGTCACGCCGTCTTCATAGAAGGCGTTGGCGTCGGTGATGGTCATCCAGGAAGCACCGAGGGTGCCGAAACCGTCCTTGATGTACTCGACATTCACCCCGTACAGTTCGGTATCGGCATAATCCTTGTCGGCCTTCAGATAGAAGAAATCGGCCCGCACCGGTTCGGTGTTGACTTTGAGGATGGCGGTCTCGCGGAAGGATTTGTGGGGCGCGATCCAGTAACAGCCTTTGGCGCCATCGAATTCGCCGTCGGCGATCAGAAAACCGTCGCCGACGGAAAACACCTGCTCACCGAAACTGATGTCGATGACGTTTTCAGGCAGGCCGGGGATCAGGTTGCCGGATTTCCAACCGGCATAGAACAATTCGGATTCCCAGTCGCCGGGGTTTTCGCTGCCGCCGAAGGTCTGTGAGAAACCGGCGGGATCGATACCGCCGAAGGTCTGGGTGCCGACATAGGAAAACTCGCCGTAAAAGGTACCAAATTTTCCGGTGTCGTAGGACATGTTGAGGCTGGGCATGATATAGACTTCAAACCAGCTGTTATCCTTGTCGCCGTTCTTGACGCCGCCAGCCCCGAAATTGGAATTGTTGGTGTGAAAGGTGCCCATGGCGGCACTCAAGCCGGCGCCGGCATGAAAGCCATTGTAGTCGATTGCGTAGATTTCCGCACCGGCCGGCGCCGCGCCGAATCCGACGCCCGCGGCCAGCAGTCCGAGCAGCAGACTTTTAATCCACCTTGCTTTGCTCATTGCCTTGTTCCTCCATCGAGTATTTTCTCGCCCAGTGCGCCGGCGCGCCACAATCCGCCAGCGACTGCCAAGTTCAAATGCGAGTTAACCTGCCGATCGTGCAACACCATCAAGACACGCAAACGCCATTCCTTCCTGATGCATTGCGGCATAACACCATAAATTACATTTGAAAAACCGTGCCACCCAGAGACTCAACGCTGTAAAGTTCAAATTTTCATCACTATCTTCCGTGACAGGTTTTTCGGCAACCCTCCGGCGGGCCATATGCCGGCCCGCCGGGAATCTTCTTACCTGGTCGCCATCCGGAAACTCCGGATGGCGGCCCGCCTAAAACCCCTGCAGCGTGGTGCGGCTGATGATTTCGTCCTGCACTTCCTTGCAGAGTTCCACGAAGAAGGCACTGTATCCCGCTACGCGGATCATCAGGTCGCGATATTCTTCCGGGTTCTGCTGAGCCTGCTTCAGGGTTTCGTTGTCGACATAGCTGAACTGCATCTGGCCGTTGCCCAGAATGGAGGCGGTGCGCAGCAAAGTGATCAGGCCGGCCTCGCCTTCGGGGGTCTCCAGGACGCCTTCCATCAGCTTGAAGTTGTGCACCATGCCGATATTCATCGATTCCACATTCATCTTGCTGACCGACTTGATGATGGCGGTGGGGCCTTTTTTGTCGGCGCCCTGCACCGGGCTGATGCCGTCGGACAGCGGCGTGAAGGCCAGGCGGCCGTCGGCGGTGGCACCGGTGATTTCGCCGATGGGGGTGTTGTTGGAAATCGACAGGGTCCCGTGGCTCATGGTGGAATACAGCATCTTGAACTGACGGCAGGCCTTCTCGGTGTATTCGACCAGGTCGGCGGCGATCCTGTCAGCGTAGTCGTCATCGTTGCCGTACTTGGGTGCGCTCAGGCAATCCTGGCGCATCTGCTCGTAGCCTTCCCAGTTGGCGTCAAGGGCCTTCTGGAAATCGGACAGGGTGTATTTCCTGTCGTCGAAGACAAGCTTCTTGATGGCGGCCATGGAGTCGGTATAGGTGGCCAGGCCGGAAAAAATCAGGCCGGGACCATGGTTGAGGACAGCGCCGCCGGCGGTCACATCCTTGCCGGTCTCCATGCAGCCTTCCACAAACAGGGACATCAGAGGCTTGGGCGCCACGTCCCGGTGCACGCGCTGGCTGATGACGGTACCGATAGCCGACAGCTTGCAGATATATTCGATCTGCTTCTTGACGGCAGCGTCAAACTGCTCGTAGGTGGCGAACTGATCCAGATCGCCGGTATCGAGGCCCTGCCTGGTGCCGTGCCACTTCATCACGCCGCGATTCAGAACAAACTCGATGGCGACCGGCCACTGGGTATAGCCGGTGGAGGTCCACTGATAGATACGGCCCGATTTCTGTGGCTCGACGCAGCCCATCAGGCAATAATCGCGGGCGTCTTCGAAATCGTAGCCCTTGCGCAGCATCATCTTGATATGGGCATCGTCGAAATGGCAGGCGGGGAAGCCCAGACCCGCCTTGACCACTTCCACGATCTTCTGCAGATACTTGTGCGGCGACTGGTTGTGGATGCGGCAGGCCAGAGACGGCTGATACACGCCAAGCTTGCGCACCACGTCCATCACCAGATAGGTCAAATCGTTGGTAGCGTCGCCGCCTTCGCGTTTCTGGCCGCCGACGCACAGATTGATGAAAGGCTGGTAGCCGGCGAAATACTTGGCGGCCAGTTCGCTGGTCAGCCACATCATTTCGGCGCACTTGATAATGAAGCAGCTCAGCAGTTCAAAGGCCTCGGTTTCTTCGAGTTTACCGGCTTTGACATCCGCTTCGTAGCAGGGATAGACGTACTGGTCGAGACGGCCAAGAGACAGACCGGTCTGGTTTTCCTCGATGACAAACAGCGACTCGATGGTCCAGATCGACTGCAGGGCTTCCTGGAAGGTCCGCGGGGGATTGGCCGGCACGCGGGCGTTGACCTCGGCAATCTTTTCGAGTTCGGCCTTGCGCCCGGGATTCTGCTCCTTGCCCGCAAGTTCGCTGGCGTAGGCGGAGAGACGACTGGCGTAGGTGATGATACCATCGCAGGTATGAATGGCGGCTTTGTAGAAATAAATCCTGTCGATGTCTTCCGGCACGTCCATGGACAGCGTCGCCAGGTTGGCTTCGGCCTCGGCCTTGATGCCGCTTACTCCCTTGGTGAACAGGATCACGTCGAAACCGGGGCAGGTGTCGCCGCCGCCGTTTACCTGATGGTAGGACAGATCGCTGACGAACGCCTCGGCGGCAAATTCCCACAGTCCCGCTTCGCGATACTGGGTTTCACAGACTTCATCGAGGGACTTGCCTTCCCAGAAAGGGAAGATCTGCTCACGCATGATTTTTTTGTCTTCATCGCTGACCTCGAAAGGATCCTGCGAACGGGTACCGATGCTGTCGAGTTCGTCGCGCACCCATTTCCAGGCGATATCCGGGGAAAAGGCACCGGCACGAGGTTTGCCGCAGGGATGCCCGACGATCAGCTCGTCGTCCTGGATCAGCAGCGGCGCATCCTCGCAGGCCTTCTTGAACGCCAGGGCGCGACGCAGAATGTTCGGCAGGCCCGGGTTCTGTCGGGTGATTTCCGTAAAAGCCAGGGCGCGACCGACGGCAATGCTGGGTTTTACCTGCAGGTAGGCATCCTTGAGACGCTGAATCCGTTCGGGAAGTTCGTACTTTTTACGGGTGGCGCCTTCAGCCATTCCCCCACAACAGGTTCCTGCCATGATCAACCTCCGTTATTTTGGGTGTAAAAGGTTAGCAACCGTGGTTAGACACTCTCAACCAGAAGCCCATCCTCTCCGGCCGGCGGGGCCAGGCGCTCAAAAGAATGAACTGTTGTGTTCGAAATCAATGTAAATGATGTTCGTTTTTGTTGTCAAGAGTAAAAACCTAACCACAACAAAACATTTTTTGCAAAGAACCTTTCACGCACCGCTCTTCTCCATAAACCACCAAAACCCACGACTGCCACGTTTTTTCAATACCTTAAACCGCAACCACAATTTTGATCACCCGCCGGGCGCAAGATAATTCGCGCCCTCCGACGGACAATACACCTCACAACTTATCGGACAAACCTTAACAAAACAGCAAGCGACAGCAGCCCGAAGACGCCAACGACACCCTTTCAGCGGCCTGAAAAGTCGTATACATTCAGACGCCTCCACGCCACATGCCCGCCCGATGGCAAGAGCAAACACATTCAACAGCATTGCGGGCTCCAAAATGTTTGACTGCTCTCAAAATAACGTTCATTTCCTATTGAGCCCAGGCCTTGTTTGCGGCAGAATGAACACAGCAATTCCTTGCCATGCAAGCACGCCGTTCGCGACTGGAGGTTCCATGAAAAACGACACCGCCGCCGACAGGGCAAAATCCTTTGCCGATTCAGGCTTCGGCCATTTGAAAACCGCATCCTATGATGCCGCGCTTGACGCTTTTGCGGAGGCCGCCAGGCTCTGTGAGCAAGCTGGCGACAAGGCCGGCGAGGCGACGCAGCGCATGATCATGGCCGACATCTGTTTTGCCACAGGCCGTCAGGGCCAGGCACTGGATATTTATCGGGAGGTTCTTGCCATTCTGAGGCCCGACGCTGACAAGGCACGTATTGCCGCCGTGCAGAACAATATCGGGCTGCTTTTGAGCCGCCTGCAGCGACACGCGGAAGCCATGGCGGCGTTCGGTGAGGCCAGGGCTGGATTCCAGGCATGCGGGCAGACGCAGAGAGCAGCCGAACAGCTGGGAAACATGGGGTCGCTGTGCCGCGACCGCCAGACCTACGAAGACGCCCTGAATTATTACCAGCAGGCATTGGAGATGTTCGAAGAGATGGCCCTGGCGGAAAAAATCGCGGATCAGCACGCCAATATCGGCTATATCCACGCCATGCGCGGCGACAAGGACGCCGGTTTGTTACACTTTGAACAGGCTCTCACGCTATATCGGCAGTCGGGAAATCAGGACAAGGCTCTGGAAACACAAAAAAACATCGACACGCTCAACAACTGAGGGCACAGACCATCATGCAGGGATTACAACTGGCGCGGGAATTTTTCCTGGCCCACGGCCAACCGATGCTCGAAAGCCGCTTCGGCGATCTGTGGCCAAGGATCGCCATCGGCCTCGTCGGACCAGGCTCGGAGTGTTACGGCTTCGATGACGCCATCTCCCGCGATCACGACTGGGGACCGGGCTTCTGCCTGTGGTTGACTGGAGAGGATTACGCGACCTGGGGCGCGCAGCTGCAGGCTGGCTACCGCAGCCTGCCACCAACTTATGCCGGGTACGGTCCGCGCCGCAGCAGCCCCGGCGAGGAACATCGCGTGGGGGTCATGAGCATCGAGAATTTTTATAGTCGCTATACGGGCCTCGACCATCCGCCAACAGCATTGCGAGAATGGCTGCGGCTGCCGGAGCAGAATCTGAGCGTCTGTACCAACGGCGCAGTGTTCCATGATCCCGCGGGCGTTTTTTCGGCATGGCGCCAGGCGCTGCTCGCCTACTACCCGGAAGATATCCGTCGCCAAAAAATTGCCTCGCGCTGCATGACCCTGGCGCAGAGCGGCCAGTACAATCTGGCGCGCAGCATGCGGCGCGGCGATCCTTTTGCCAGCCGCTATGCCGAAATGCAGTTCTGCCACGACCTGATGTCCATGGCATTTCTGCTCAACCGATGCTACCCGCCATTTTACAAGTGGCTGCACCGGGCCACGGCCCGACTGGCGATTCTCGGCGCGGTGATTCACGAAAAAATCACCTGCCTGGTCACCAGCACCGAGGATGCGGAAAAGCTTTCCATCATCGAGGAGCTTTGCCAATTCATCATTGACGAATTGCGCAGGCAGGGGCTGAGCGACGCCCGCGGCAACTTTCTGCTCGACCACGCGTTCCCCGTGCAGGCCGGTATTGCCGACCCCGTATTGAGAAAAAACTTCTCTATTTCACCCTGAAAACCAGGAAAGGTGCTGTTTATGAGCCATCGTGCAACAATCACCGACCAGATTCTGGAATGTGAACTGGCCATGTTCCTCGCCGTTCCGACCGACCAGCCCTATCGCTGCCAGCAGGACCCCGAGAGCTTCAAACTGCACCGGCGGGCCCAGTTTGCGGCCTGGTCGCTCGCAACCCTCCAGAGCTACCTGGCCGACCTGCAGCAGGCCCGCAAAAACAGCCGCAATCTTCTGGCCATCAAATATGCCCGCATGGAGAATCTCATCCCCTGCGACAATGCCAGCCCGGTTATCGACACCATCATCGCCATGGCACTGGACGGGCAAAAACGCTTCATTGCGGCGTATCCCTTCCTGATGCGGGGCGGGCGGCCGCTGGACAAGGCTCAGGACAGCCCCGGCGTGACCTCTTTTGAAACCTACCTGCGAGGCGAGCTGGAAACCTATTCAGAGAGCACCCTGGCGTTGCTGCTTCAGGACCTGCAGGAGCTGGAGCGGGCCGGATCGAGCCTGTCCGAAGCCACCTATCGCCACCTGGCGGCAGAGTGGGGATTCGATTCGCTGCAAGCGCTTGAGAAGACCCTGGAGGAAAAAAACAAAACTTCCGACAGATAAGAAACGCCGGCGCCGAAGCGACAGACCTTTCCTTACAACCGTTGTCCGCGGTCAGGGGCGGCTCTCAGCGCACGTTTCCCCCGGCTGACCCTGCAATGCCGCCCTGGATCTGGTACGCTTCGAGAAGACGCACTGAAAGTGACGCTATTCCAGAACCGGAGGTCGAACATGGGGAACAGACACGAACTGGAAAATAAGCTCAAAGGTGAATCGCTGGTGCGCAAAGGGCTGATGAAATCCCATGCGCATATCAAGCCGATCCGGCTCATTCCCGATCTGCACGTGATCAAGATCGGCGGACATGGCACCATGGATTACGGTCGTGAAGTGGTGATCCCCCTGGTACAGGAACTCGGCGAACTGTCCAGGAACCACAAACTGCTGGTCGTCACCGGCGGTGGCGTACGGGTCCGGCATATCCTCGACATCGGCATCGACCTCGGCATGCCCACCGGTGTGCTGGCGGAACTGGCCGGCAAAATCAGCGAGCAGAACGCCGAAATCATGGCATTGCTGCTATCGCCCTATGGAGGCACCCGTATCAAGAGCGACGATCTGCTTGACCTGCCGATGATGCTGAGGCTCGGTTTTCTGCCCGTCACCCACGGCACGCCCCCCTACGGCCTGTTCGAGCATCCGGCCGGAACCGGGCTGATCCCCCCGCACCGCACCGACACCGGGGCGTTTTTGATGGCCGAGGTGCTCGGCGCCCAGAGCTGCATTCTGGTCAAAAACGTCGACGGCCTGTTCACCGAAAATCCCTTTGTCAATCCCGAGGCGAAACTGATCCCCGAAATAACCGCGGAGGAACTGCTGGCCATGGACATGGAGGACATGGTTCTGGAGCGCAAACTGCTGTACCTGCTCAAAGATGCCGCCAACCTCAAGGAAGTTCGCATCGTCAACGGACACAAACGCGGAACCATCATCCGGGCGATGCGCGGCGAGCCGATCGGGACCGTAATTCGCGCCTGAAACTTGCTCTCGAACCGGCATTTAGTGGTATACTATAAGTGCAACTGTATCTACCGCTATCCAGAGCGGTACAACGAGAGGAGGACACCATGGCAGGCAAGATTTTTTACCGCGAGCGGGAAAAAATTGTGGACGGCGCCAAAACTCCGCGCTACATCGTCGGTGCCGTGTCGGACGTGAACCTCAAGGTTTACAGCAAGCACATGCGCATGTGCGAGCTGAAACAGATTGCCGAAGAACTCGGGGCGGAGCTTATCGCCCTGAAACGCGGCCCGAAGCACTAGGTTAGTATCCATCCGGAAACTCCGGATGGATACAGCGTAGTTTTCATATGGGGAACGAGCAATTTTTCGTTGTGGCAAGGAAATCAAGGGGTTGCGCGGAGGCGTACATCGGTACGCCGCACAAGCAAGCCTGCGGATTGACGCCGCCACGGCGGAAAAGGGCCGTTTCCGGATGAAAACTAGACTAGAGGCTGTGTAAACAGGCAAGGCAACACTGCGGCCCGCCACAATTGTGGTGGGCCGCTTTTTTTATTGCCGCCCGATGGCCGCCAGAAAGCACTTCGTCACACGGGCCAGCCTGTCGTCGAGGCGACTGAATGCTTCCTTGGCGATGACATCGGGCACCGCGCCGTAAAAGGCCTCGGCCACCGCCCCGGTGATGCAGGCGATGGTGTCGCTGTCGCCGCCAATGGAAACCGCATTGCGGATGGCATCTTCGAAGTCGTCGGCCTCGAAAAAGGCCTGCAGAGCCTGGGGCACCGACCCCTGGCAGGTTACGTCGAAGTGATACCAGGGCCGGATGTCTGCGAGGGTCCATTTGAAATCGTAACCAAAGCGCGCGGCGACAAATTCCCGGATGGCGGATTTGCACTCACCGCTGCGGGCCAGGAAAATGGCCGACGCCACCGCCTGGGCCCCCTTGATGCCTTCGGGATGGTTGTGGGTCACGGCGGCGCTGCGGCGCGCTTCGTCAAGAACCTCCGCAAGGTCGTTAAAATACCATCCGACCGGGCTCACGCGCATCGCCGAGCCGTTGCCAAAGGAATTGTACGGCTCCAGAGAATCGCTACCGGCCCATTGCCGGAAAATCCCCCCATAGCCGGCGTCGGGATACAGGCGGAAATACTCTTTCAATTTCCGGGCGAAGGATTCCCCGGTAAGCAGGGCGTCGGCCTGTGCCACGGTCAATACCGTATCGTCTGTAAACCGCGAGCTGTCCGTAAACAGTTCGAAATCCCTGGTCTTGATATTGTGCCACTCAAACCGCGAACCGATAATATCGCCAGCCAAAGCCCCGAGCATAGCCGCACCTCCCGCACAAATCCACCTGCACCTCGATCAATTATAACACGGCCGAAGCGACGCCCCGTGCATCGACGGGGAGACAAACCTCGGGTGATTGTTCAAAGGTCTTGGCAAATCCCCGGGCAACGCTATATAATCCACAACAAATCGCATATCCGCCCGTTATCCCCCTGCGCTCATCGCAACGACCTTGACGGCGGACATTCTCTCTGGCGATCGCAAAACGCCAGGCATTACGGAGCTTGCTGTGGATTTCATATTCGATTCGCTCAAAACAGCCTTTGTACTGATCCTTTCATGGGACCCCGAGGTTTACAAAACGGTCTGGACCTCTCTGTACGTGTCCCTGATCGCCATCGTGTTCTCCACCGTAGCCGGCGTTCCGGCCGGCATGGCCATCGGGCTTGGACAGTTTCCCGGCCGGCGCGCGGTCATTACCCTGCTCAATACCCTCATGGCCCTGCCGACGGTCGTTATCGGACTGGTGGTGTACGGATTCTTCAGCCGTTCAGGCCCCCTGGGGCAGTTCGGCCTGCTGTTCACCCCGACAGCTATGGTCGTCGGGCAGATTATCCTGGCCACGCCGATCATCGCCAACTACACCCTCGGCGCACTGAGCGCTTCGGACAGCCGCATCATGCCGACCGCCCTGACCCTCGGTGCCAGCACCAGCCGCGGGGCCCTGCTGTTGATGCAGGAGATCCGCTTCGGCGTGATGGCCGCCATTATCGCCGGATTCGGAAGAATTATCGCCGAAGTCGGAGTCGCCATGATGCTGGGCGGCAACATCCGCGGCTATACCCGCACCATGACCACCGCCATCGCGCTGGAAACCAGCAAGGGGGAATTCGCCTTCGGCCTGGCCCTCGGCATCTTCCTGTTGTCGGTCGCCCTGCTTATCAACATGTTTCTGAACTTCCTGCAACAGAGGTAACCGTGACCCCTTTTTTAGCGCTGCACGCCATCGAAAAACGCTACAACAGCCACCTGGCTCTGCAACTCGAGGAAATCCGCTTCGAGTCCCGGAAAATCTATTCCCTGGTAGGCTCCAACGGTTGCGGCAAGAGCACCCTGCTGCAGATTGTCGCGCTGTTGCTCAAACCTACCTTCGGAGAGATGGTCTTCCAGGGCGAAAAGGTGGTCTGGAAGAAAAAAAACCTGCTGCGGCTGCGCCAGGACATCACCCTGGTGCACCAATCCCCCTACCTTTTCAGCCGCTCTGTGCACCACAACATCGCTTACGGGCTGAAAATGCGCGGCACCAACAGCAAGGACCAGCACCGCCTGATTCACGGTGCCCTCGAAATGGTCGGGCTGGAAGGGTTCGGCCGGCGCAGCGCCCGTGAACTGTCCGGCGGCGAACAGCAGCGGGTGGCCATCGCCCGGGCGCTGGTGTTGCGTCCCCGGCTGCTGCTGCTTGACGAGCCAACCTCCAACATGGACCGCGCCAGCATCGAAGCCTTCGACAAACTGCTGCCGCTGCTGGTGGAACAGGGCATGACCATCATCCAGGCCACCCACTCCCCGGATCAGCCGGAACGTCTCAACAGCACCATCATTCGCATGGAGGACGGACGCCTCGCCTGAATAAACCGTGTGCGGCGCGCCCTCCCGCCGTTTCGGCAAACCGTTTTGCGCCCCCGCTCCGGAGCAGCCCGGAGGCTGCCTTGCGCGGTGCTTTGCGCCACCGGCATTTCTGTGATAATCGTTAAAGACGGTTCAAGCGCAGGCCTTTGCAGGAGGAGGCAGCATGGAGCAAGCGGACATCGGCGTTGTCGGCCTGGCGGTCATGGGACAGAACCTGGCGTTGAACATCCGGGATCACGGCTATCGGGTGGCGGTCTATAACCGCACCACTGCCAGAACCGAATCATTCGCCGCCTCACCGGAAGCGAATCGCGGGATTCTGCCCTGTTTTTCCATCGACGGACTGGCGCTGGCCCTGAAGCGCCCCCGCAAGATCCTGCTGATGGTCAGCGCGGGCAAGGCGGTCGACGATACCCTGGGGTTGCTGGTGCCGCACCTGGAAGCCGGCGACATCATCATCGACGGCGGCAATTCCCATCCGGACGACACCCGTCGTCGCAGTACGGCACTGTCCGCACAGAAACTGCTGTTTGTAGGATGCGGCATTTCCGGCGGCGAGCAGGGCGCGCGGCACGGACCTTCCCTGATGCCCGGCGGCGATCCCGACGCCTGGCCGCATATCCGACCGATTTTCGAGGCCATCGCCGCACGCGTCGATGGCCAGCCCTGCTGCCGCTGGATAGGACCGCAGGGCGCCGGGCACTTCGTCAAGATGGTGCATAACGGCATCGAATACGGCGACCTGCAGCTGATCGGGGAAACCTACCATCTGTTGCGTTCCGGATTGCACATGTCCCCGGAACAACTGTCCGGGTTGTTCCATCGCTGGAACCGTGGTCCGCTGAATTCCTACCTGATCGACATCACGGCCCGCATTCTGTCCGCCAGGGATGATGACGGGACCCCGCTTATCGACAAAATCCTCGATACCGCCGGGCAGAAAGGAACCGGGCGCTGGACGGCCATCGAAGCGTTGAAACTGAATACCCCGCTGACCACCATCAACGAAGCGGTCTTTGCCCGGAACTTGTCCGCCCGCCGAGAAGAACGGCTGCTGGCGGCGCAACAGCCCGCCGCGCCGCTGCGTCCGTGGCCAAAAGCGGATGAAGAGACGCTGCAATTCGCCCACGACGCACTGTATGCTTCCAAAATCATTTCCTATGCCCAAGGCTTCATGCTCCTGAAAGATGCTGCCTCGGCCTACGACTGGGATCTCGATTACCTGGGGATTGCCCTTATCTGGCGCGGCGGCTGCATCATCCGCAGCATCTTTCTGGACGACATCGCCGCTGCATTTGACGCCGATCCCGAGCTGCAGAGTCTGCTGTTGGCGCCCTTCTTTGCCGGACAATTACGGCGCGCCGAAACAGGCTGGAGGCAGGCGCTAACGCTGGGGATCGGGCTCGGCATCCCCCTGCCGGCCATGGCCGCCTCCCTCACCTTTTTCGACGGTTACCGCTGCGCCCGCCTGCCGGCCAATCTGCTGCAGGCCCAGCGCGACTTTTTCGGCGCCCACACCTACGAGCGGACCGATAGACCGCGCGGCACGTTCTTTCACACCGACTGGGACCCTCCCGATGAATAACATGACCGAACCCTGCACTTTCGTCATTTTCGGTGCGACCGGCGATCTGGCACGCGGCAAGCTGCTGCCGGCCCTTTACCATCTCGATGCCGCGGGACGCCTGCATCCGGGCACGCGCATCCTCACCACCGGGCGGCGGCATCCGGACCGTGACGCCTGGTTGAGCGAAACCCGAGCCGACCTGTCCGGCACTGTGCGGGGCGGTCTTCAGCAGGAGGTTTTCACCAGGTTTGCCGACCGTGTCGATTACATGCAGGGCGATCTGCGGCAAGCCGATTTCTATAAACAGTTGCAGGCCAGACTCGCCGATCGACAGGGTTTTCCCGCGGATACCGCCTTTTACATGGCCCTGGGGGCGTCGGACTATGCCGGCGTTATCGAAAACCTGGACCGGGTGGCCCTGCTGGAGGAGCAATCGGGATGGCGGCGGGTGGTCATCGAAAAACCATTCGGAAACGACCTGCAAAGCGCCGCGATATTGCAGCAGAAACTGTCCAACCATCTGCGCGAAGAGCAGATCTACCGTATCGACCATTACCTCGGCAAGGAAACGGTACGCAACATCCTGGTGTTCCGTTTCGGCAACGTATTGATGGAACCCCTCTGGAACCGTGACACCATCGACCATATCCAGATCATTCATGCCGAACCGCAGGGCATCGGCAAACGCGGAGCGACCTACGATGCCTCCGGTGCCCTGCGCGATATGATCCAGAGCCACCTGCTGCAACTGCTGACCTTCGTTGCCATGGAATCACCGGTTTCGATGGCGGCCGAGGCCCTGCACGCCGAAAAGCTCAAGGTTCTCAAATCGATCCGCCCCATCCCCGCCGACCGCATCGGCGACTACGCCGTGCGCGGCCAGTACGATGACGGCAAGGTCGGCCCCGATGACGTCATCGCCTATCGCGATGAAGGCAGGGTGGCTGCCGACAGTCACACCGAAACCTTTGCCGCCCTGAAGCTCCATATCGACAACTGGCGCTGGGCCGGTGTCCCTTTCCTGCTGCGCACCGGCAAGCGTATGACTGCCAAACAGGCCATGGTCGCCATCTGTTTCAAACAACCGCCCCAGCAGTTCTTCCGCTCCAGCCATATCCGGTGCGATGCCTCCAACTGGCTGTTGATCGGCATTCAGCCCAACGAGTGTCTGCGCCTGGAAATGACCGTCAAAGCGCCGGGAGAGGCGCTCGCCACACGCCAGACCGCTCTCGACGCCGCCTTCCGAAAAGCCGATGAGACCGTCAATGATGCCTATGAAGAACTGCTGCTTGATATTGTTCGCGGTGACCGCTCTCTGTTTTTAAGTTACGAGGAAGTCACACAGGCATGGCAAATCATCGACCCCGTACTCAAGGCATGGTCGAAACCGGGAGAAGATCTGCACCTTTATCCCGCCGGATCCTGGGGTCCACGGGCCGCCGACAGGCTGTTCGACAGTGCCTGTCAATCCTGGCGACACACCCTCGGGGCGTGTGGGTGCGGCATGGAGAAGCTCTAGGTTATTAGCTGTAAGCTGTAAGCTGTAAGCTGTTAGTTTAAAAGCGGAAACAACTGACCGATGACCGATGAACAAAAAATCATATGGCACTGTTTAGCCGATGCCGACGCCGTTGTTGAAAATGCGGCGGATCGCATATTGGCGGCCGCAAAGGAGGCTATCGTCCGGCACGGCCGGTTCCGCATCGTTCTGGCCGGGGGCCGCACGCCGGAAGCGGCCTACCGGCTTCTGGCCAACGCGAATGCGGATTGGCGCCGCTGGCATATCTATTTCGGCGACGAACGCTGCCTCCCGCCGGCGCACCGGGAACGCAACAGCACCATGGCCGCCCGGATATGGCTCGATCATGTGGCTATTCCCCGGCGGCAAATTCATGTCATCCCCGCGGAACTCGGACCGGCAGAAGGCGCCAGACGTTACACCGATGAAATCGTCGGCGTCCTGCCTTTCGACCTGGTGATTCTCGGCCTCGGCGAAGACGGCCATACCGCGAGCCTGTTTCCGGGGCACCGCCCCCTGATGGATCGCCTCGTCGTCCCTGTCACAAATGCACCGAAACCACCTGCCGAGCGCGTCAGCCTGAGCTCCTTCTCGCTCGGACAGGCCGAACAGGTGCTGGTGCTTGTGACCGGCATGGAAAAACATGGAGCGATACAAGACTGGAAGGCAGGCAGGCAACTTCCGATCTCAGATATCATGCCGAAAAATCCGCTGCATGTTTTGCTGGACGATTTGGCCGGCACATGATCATAACGGCACGGGCCGGATGCCTTCTCCGGCATCCGGCCCGTGCAAATCACCGCTGTTTTGGCTGGCGCTTGCGCCGCTCATCCACTGCCCGGCGGATAGCTTCCACACAGCTATAAGGGATGCGCAGGTTACCGCGGCCCCCTCCGATCACAATCTCCCCCCCCTCCCCGCCGTGAAAATCGCTGCCGCCGGTGACGATGAGATTGCGCCTCCGTGCTTCGCTTATATACCAGTCGACATCGTCATTGGAAGAACGGTTGTTGTAAGCCTCGATGCCGTCAAGCCCCAAAGCGGCGAAAGCATCGAACAGGCGGCGCAGCTGACCCCGATCCCCGGTGATGTAGGGAGGATGGGCCAGTGAGGTTATGCCGCCGGCCTGATGAATCAGGCCAATGGCCTCATCCATGGGAAAGTAGCGTTTGGGCACGTTGCACGGAACCAGATACCGCGCAAAAGCTTCTTCCGAATCCCGCGCGTAACCATGGTCGACAAGCACCCTGGCGATGTGCGGTCGGCCCAGGGTGCCTTCGGCATGCCGCCGCACCTCGCCAAAGGCGATCGGCGCACGATTCTCCTCGGCCAGCTTCTGGTTGATGCGTTCGAGGATACGTTGGTTGCGGCCGGCACGAAATGCACGAAAATCCTCAAGAGCGGCACTCAGTTCGCGGTGATGGCGATCCATACCGTAACCAAGCAGGTGGATATCGCGAAACCCACCCCAGACCACTGAAAGCTCGACCGCCGGCAACACCTCGATACCACAGGCGTTGCCGGCCTGCATGGCGGCATCGATACCGTCCACATTATCGTGATCGGCCAGGGCCGCCGCGGCCAATCCGGCGGCCGCGGCCCTGCATATCACCTCGGCGGGTGCGTACAAGCCGTCGGAACAGCGGCTGTGCAAATGCAGATCGACGTACTTTTCCAATCCCTGTATCCCCTTTCGACCGGCGTACGGACTGCACCAGTCACCAGTCACCGTCTTACTTCCGCTTCACCCGGAACCCCGCCTTTTCCCAGGCGGAGGGATCCTTGAGCGGCGCATTCCCGGTTTTCGCGCGTTTTTCTGCACCTGAACTTTTCGTCGCCCCGGGATCCGGCTGAGCTTCCTTGATGGACAGCCCGATGCGTTTGCGGGCCTCATCGACCGAGAGAACCTTGACCTTGACGATATCGCCGACCCGTACCACTTCGCCGGGATCCCTGACGAACCGGTGGGCCAGATGACTGACGTGCACCAGACCGTCCTGATGCACACCGATATCGACGAAAGCCCCGAAAGCGGCCACATTGGTAACGGTACCGGAGAGGATCATCCCCTCTTTCAGGTCGCCGATGTCGCGCACGTCGTCGCGGAAGGATACGGTTTCGAACTGCCGCCGTGGATCCCGTCCGGGCTTTTTGAGCTCTTCGACGATATCCCGCAGGGTCGGCAGACCCACGGTATCGGTGATGTAGCGTTCCAGCCGCAGCCCGGCAACCTTGCCGGGGACCGCGGCCAGTTCCGCTACCGACAAGCCGAGATCATCGGCCATCGCCTTCACCGTGGCGTAGTTCTCCGGATGCACGGCGGTGTTGTCGAGAGGATTAGCGGCGCCGCGGATACGCAGAAAACCCGCCGCCTGCTCGTAAGTTTTAGCGCCGAAGCGGGGAATATCGAGGAGCGATGCGCGGGCCGCGAAGGCGCCGTGGCTTTCGCGGTAACGTACCATGCTTTTGGCGAGGGCCGCGCCGATTCCCGACACATAGGAGAGCAGTGCCCAGGACGCGGTATTGAGATCGACCCCGACAAAGTTGACGCAGCTCTCCACCGTATCGTCCAGAGCCTTTTTAAGGGCCGGCTGATTGACATCATGCTGGTATTGACCGACGCCGATGCTTTTGGGATCGATCTTGACCAGCTCGGCAAGAGGATCCTGCAGGCGTCGCGCTATGGAGATGGCGCCGCGCACCGTAAGGTCGAGATCGGGGAATTCTTCGCGGGCGATATCCGAAGCCGAATAGACGCTGGCGCCGGCCTCGTTGACCATCACCACCGGCAGCTTGAGTCCGGCTTCCGCCAGGGTTTCCCGCACGAACAGATCCATCTCGCGCCCCGCCGTTCCGTTGCCGATGGCGATCATCTCGATGCCATGCGACTGAATCAGCCGCAGCAGATGTCCGCGGGCGGGTCCGATCTGACTCTTTCCCGTGTGTGGATAAATGGTCGCAGCCTCCAGAAAACACCCTGTCTGGTCGACCGCCGCCAGTTTGGAGCCGGTGCGCAGGCCGGGATCGACCCCCAGCACCCGGCGGCTTCCGGCCGGTGGCAACAGCAACAGGTTGCGCAGGTTGTCGGCGAAGACGGCAATGGCCGCTTCGTCGGCCCGTTTTTTGGCCTCAAGACGCAACTCCACCTCGATGGAAGGGGCGATCAGCCGCCGATAGGCATCTTCGGCGACCTTTTCCAGCACCGGCCTAAAGATGCTTTCGCCCTGGATCAGGCGATTTTTAAGGCGCGCCAGCAGCTCTTCTTCCGGCGCGGCGATGGACAGGCGCAGCACCTCTTCCTTTTCGCCACGCCGCATCGCCAGCATGCGGTGGGAAGGCACCTCGCGCAGCGGTTCCTGATAGTCGTAATACATTTCGAACTTGCTGACCTTCCCGGCCCAGTCAGGCGCCACCCGCGAGCAGAACAGACCCTGTTCCCAGGTCAAACGCCGGACCACAGCGCGCATATCGGCATCTTCGCTGAGGGTTTCGGCCAGAATGTCGGAAGCTCCCTGCAAAGCCGCGGCGGCGTCCGGCACCTCCCGTTCCGCATCGACAAACGGGGCGGCGATCTGCTCCGGTGACCCATGCGTGACCCGGCCATCCGCCATCAGCTCGGCCAGTGGCTCCAGTCCCCGTTCGCGGGCGATCATGGCACGGGTACGACGCTTGGGTTTGTACGGCAGATACAGATCTTCCAGTTCGTTTTTCTGGCGGGTCCCTTCGATACGGGCGGCAAGCTCGGGGGTCAGCCTGCCCTGCTCTTCGATGGAGGACAATACGGTGACCTTGCGCTCTTCGAGTTCGGTAAAATAAGCGAGGCGTTCTTCAAGGTTGCGGATCTGCACTTCATCAAGTTCGCCGGTGCGCTCCTTGCGGTAGCGGGCGATGAAAGGCACCGTCGCGCCCTCGCGCAGCAAGGCGATAGTATTGGCGACCTGGGCAGTCCGCAGGCCGGTTTCTTCGATCAGGCAACCAAGAATGCGGTTATCCTGTTGTGCGTTAAGAGACATTGAAAACCTCCAAAAATGGGTATATCGGGGGCGAATTCTAACACGGCATGGCTACCGCGAAAAGGCCAACTTGTCAGCGGCACTCGGCACGCAGCCCGGGCACTTGACGGGCAACGGCTTTCCGGCTACATTGGCTGACTGCAACCCGCCACAAGGAGCATGCATGCCCGCCCTTCTCGACGTTCGCAATCTGCGCACCTATTTTTTTACCAAAACCGGCTTGACCAAGGCCGTGCGCGGCATCGATTTCACCATTGATGAGGGGGAGACCCTGGCGCTGGTCGGGGAATCGGGCTGCGGCAAGTCGATCACCGCCCTGTCCATGCTGCGGCTTGTGCCGCCGCCCGGCCGCGTGGTCGAAGGAGAAGTGCTTTTCCGGGGCGAGGATTTACGCCTGCTGCCGGAGACGGAGATGCGCCGGGTGCGGGGCAACCAGATCGCCATGATCTTCCAGGAGCCGATGACGGCCCTCAATCCGGTGTTCTGCATCGGCGAGCAGATCGCCGAGGTATTGCGCATCCATCAAGGCATCGATCGCCAGGAATCCCTGCAACAGGCCGCCGGACTGCTGGCCCAGGTCGGCATTTCCTCGCCCCTCCAGCGCTGCCGTGAATACCCTCACCAGCTTTCCGGTGGCATGCGCCAGAGGGTGGTGATCGCCATGGCCCTGGCCTGCCGCCCCCACCTGCTGATTGCCGATGAACCGACCACCGCCCTGGACGTCACCATCCAGGCTCAGATCCTGCAACTGCTCGATGAACTGAAAACCCGGCACCGCATGGCGACACTGCTGATAACCCACGATCTTGGCGTGGTGGCGGAAACCGCCGACAAGGTCGCGATCATGCACGACGGTCTGATTATGGAATACGCTCCGGTAACGGCTATTTTCGATAATCCGCGCCACCCTTATACGCGCAGTCTGCTGGCATGTATTCCGAGGATGGGACAAAAGCGGCACCGTCTCGCCATTCACCATACTCTGACGCCGGCAAAGGGCCTCTCCCTGCTGGACAGCTGCCCCGCCCCCTTCGCCCCCGAAAAGGGCAAACTGCCGCCCTTGCTGGAGGTGGCGCCCGGACACCTTGTACGCTGCTGGAGAGAAGCATGAATACGCTGCTCGAGGTACGCAATCTGCGCAAAACCTTTCAGGTCTCCACAGGCGCCCTGGCGGGCGCACCCCGCCTGTCCCTCAAAGCCGTCGACGGTGTCGGTTTCACCTTGCAGACCGGAGAAACCCTTGGTCTCGTCGGCGAATCGGGTTGCGGAAAATCCACCACCGGCAAGGCGATTCTGCGGCTTCTGGAGCCGGATTCGGGGGAGGTCCTGTTCGACGGAGAAGACCTGTTGAAGCTCAGCCGAAACCAGATGCGCAACCGGCGTCGTGATCTGCAGATGATTTTCCAGGACCCATACGCCTCGCTCAACCCCCGCATGAAAGTAGCCGACATTGTCGGCGAACCCTTCATCATCCACGGCCTTGCCAAAGGCAGGGAACTGCGGCAGGAAGTGCTGCGGTTGCTGCAAACCGTCGGCCTGGACGCGCCTCACATGGACCGCTATCCTCATGAATTTTCCGGAGGACAGCGCCAGCGCATCGGCATTGCCCGGTCACTGGCGCTGAATCCCCGCCTGATCGTGGCGGACGAGCCTGTCTCGGCGCTGGATTTGTCCATCCAGGCCCAGGTTGTCAATCTGATGCAGGACATCCAGCAGCAGTTCGAGCTTACCTACCTGTTTATCGCCCACGACCTGTCGGTCATCGAACATATCAGCAACCGGGTGGCCGTCATGTATCTGGGGCGCATCGTTGAACTGACCGCCGCCGAACAGTTGTACCGGGCACCTCGCCACCCCTATACCGAAGCACTGCTCAACGCCGTGCCGATCCCCGACCCCCGTGCCCGCCGCCAGCGTCGGCCGCTGACAGGTGAAATACCCTCAGCCACCCGTCCGCCGGAAGGGTGTCACTTTCACCCGCGATGCCCCTACGCACAGGAGATCTGTCATTGTCAGGCCCCTGAACTGCGCGACCAGGGCAGCGGCCATCTGGCCGCATGCCATTTCAGCCAGGAAGTCGGGCGTTACCGCATTCCTCGCTGACGCGCGGCCGGGCCAGGCACAACAGCTTCCTTGCAACTGACCGTGCAATGCGCACCGCACCGTTGACGCCCATCATGCGGCGGACGCTTTTCTCATCTGTTTATTATCCATCGTCAATGACATTTGCAAAATGTTTGACTTGCCTGTGGCATTGATGGCACACTTCCGGCATATTTACCGCAACCAACATCCCGGCCCGATGATTCCTTGTGAAGGGATTCGCCACCCGTGGGCATGATTCAAACCGACATCCAACGCTGCCGCAGCTGTTTTGCCTGCCTTCGTCATTGCCCGGTCAAGGCCGTCCGCGTCACCCCGCAGGGCACCGACACCGATGCCGGTCGTTGCATCGGCTGCGGACGCTGCCTGCAGGTCTGCTCCCAGCAGGCACGCAGGGCACCGAACAGCCTGAACCGGTGCCAGCGCCTGTTGCGGCACAAAGAACCGATGGCAGCCATCCTGGCTCCATCCTTCCCGGCCTACATAGGTGATATGCGCCCCGGCCAACTGGTATCCGGCCTGCACCGGCTCGGCTTTCAGCTCGTGGTTGAAGGCGCCTGGGGGGTCGAACTTGCCGCCCGAGCCATCGCCGCCGGGTTGCGGACCGTGTCAACCGCGCCTCGGATTCTCAGCCATTGCCCGGCCATCGTGGCCTTGGTGGAGCGCCATTTCCCGCAACTGCTGCGCAACCTGTCGCCCTGCGTCTCGCCGCTGGTGGCTGCGGCACGGGCCCTGCGCGCAACCCATGCGGGGCCACTGCGCATCGTCACCATAAGCTCCTGCTTCGCCGCCAAAATCGAAGCAGCGGACGACCAGTTCCAGGATGTCATCGACGGGGCATTGACCTTTGCGGAAATAGGCGAACTTTTCGAAACGGCCGGCATCACACCGACGCGCTTGCCGGAAACCGTGTTCGACCAGCCCCATGCGCGAAGCGGAAGACGCTTCGCCCTGTCGGGCGGAGCCCCGACCAGCCTGTTGCCGCGTGATTACGCCGAGCAGGGCGAGATGCTCTCGACGGAAGGCTACCAAAACGCGCGGGAGGTCCTGCTCGACCTGGCGGCGGGCCGCATCCGGCCTGGGATTGTAGACCTGCGCCTGTGTCGCGGCGGCTGCCTCGGCGCGTGTGACCCGGGCAGCCGCCTGTCCGCTTTTGCGCGGGGCCGGCTGGTGGAACAGTTTGCCCGTCAGCACGACAACGGCCCCCGGCCCGAGCCTGACGCCGCGTCCGCAAAGGTCAATCTCAAGCGGACTTTCAGCAATCGCCAAACCCGACAGGAACACCCCAGCGGCGAAAGCATCCGCAGGGTTCTGCAGTCCACCGACAAATTTTCCCAGCGTGACGAACTCAATTGCGGTGCCTGCGGCTATCGCACCTGCCGTGAACACGCTACCGCCGTGTGCCGGAGTCTGGCTCGGGAAGACATGTGCCTGCCCTATTTCGTCAAGCGACTCAAAGCGGAGCAGGCGCGCCTGCAAAAATCCGCGCAGCTTGCGCAACAGGCCGCCGAGGAGGTCATGCCCGGTGACGACCTGCTGGCGAGGCAGCTTCTCGATCTCGTGCAAGAAGTAGCGCCTGGTGATAAAACAATTTTGCTGCGTGGCGAGATGGGAACCGGCAAAAAAACCGCCGCCCGGACCATCCATCGTTACAGCCGCCGGGCGGAACAACCTCTGGCCACCCTCAGCTGCTCCGGGCTGGATCAACAGCAGCTGCTGATCGAATTGTTCGGAAGCCGCCACGCTTCGGATTTCCGGCAGGGGCTTTTGGAGCTGGCGGCCGGCGGAACCCTGCTGCTGGAAGAAATCGGGGATGCCGGGCAAAAGGTACAGGATGCCCTGCTGGAGTTTCTCAACCATGGCTCCATCATGCCGGTGGGCGCGAAAATCCGGCTTCCGGTCCATGTGCGACTCATCGTCACCAGTCGCCGCGACCTGGAACAGGGCGTTAAGGAAGGCTGGTTCAGCAGCGACCTGTATTACCGGCTGTGCCTTTGTACCCTGACCCTCCCCCCTCTGCGCAACCGGCCGCAAGCCCTCCAGGAACTTGCCGAACAGCTGCTGCGGCGATCAGGCCGGCGGCTTAACAGGAACCCCGCAGCCATCGACGCGCCAGCCATGGAAGCCCTGTGCCGCTATGCATGGCCAGGCAATATACTGGAACTGGCGGCAGTCATCGAGCGAGCGGTCATCCTTGGCGGCGATGATCCTGTCCTGCGACGGGAGCACCTGTCCTTGCCCCTTGCGGCAGGCGCGTCGGCTCCGCAGCCGGATCCCGGAAAATCCCCAAGCGATTTCCGGGCCCGGCGAGGCCGGCAGATGGAATTAATCGAGCGCGACCTGCTGGAACGTTACCTGCGCGAATCGTCCGGCAACGTGTCCGCCGCCGCGAGGCGCGCCAACCTGCCGCGACGCACCTTCTATCGGCTGATGGAACGCTACGACATCCAGCGGTGCAAGTTTCTGACCCGCCCGGCGGCGAGGAAAGGTGACTGATCGTCGCCACGCTTTTGAGTTCAAGCCCGCCGACGCGGTTTTCTTCAATATGATTTGCCGGACCCGATACCGTTTGTGCAACCGGCACCCGAGAAAGGCCATTGTGTGATGGAGCCAAAACATACCAACCACATCGGACTGCGCACCCTTGAGGATATCAGCACGCTGATTCTCAAATCCCACGATTTGCACGAAACCCTGCAGAACATCGTGTCGGTCGTCGCCCGACGGACCCTGTCGGAGGTCTGTTCGATCTATCTGCTGGACGAGGATCGGGAGACCTTGCGGCTGGGAGCCACCAAGGGGTTGTCCCGTCGTGCGGTTGGCCGTGTTACCATGAAGGTCAGCGAAGGGTTGACCGGCCTGGTGGTGGAAAAACGACGCGTGGTCGCGATTCAGGAGCCCCAGAATCACCCCCGTTTCCGCTACTTCAAGGAAACCGGCGAGGAGAGATTTCACAGTTTCCTGGGAATCCCGCTGTTCGACCGCAATGAGCCGATAGGCGTGCTTGTCATCCAGAGCCGGGCCTCCCGGCGCTTCAGCGACGAAGACATCAGCGCCCTGTCGACCATTGCTTTTCAGGTATCGTCCATCGTGATCAACGCCCGCCTGCTCGACTCCATCCAGCGCAAGGAAGCCGAGGCCAGCCGCTATGCGGAGGTGTTACGCCAGGCTGCCGGCACGACACGGTCCGTCTCCGGACAGGCGCCGACGCAAAAGGAACCGTCCCAAAGCACCCTGCGCGGCAGCATCGCCTATCCCGGCCTGGCTGCCGGGCCGGCTCATGTCATGTCGGCACCGCACGGGCTGACGGATATTCTCGAGGAGGAAGCACTCGATCCGCAGCGGGAGAAAAACCTGCTGGAGGAAGCCCTGGAAAAAACCCGCATCCAGACCATCTATCTGGAAAAACGCATGGCCGAGAGGCTGTCCCGGTCGGACGCTTCCATTTTCCATACCCACCTGATGATTCTCGAGGACCGGGCCATGCACCAGCGCCTGATGGCGGAAATCGACCAGGGCCACGGGGCGCGCTACGCGGTTGAAAAAACCATCGGGAACTACGTCGAAGCGTTCGAAAAAATGGAGGACCCGTATCTTCGGGAACGGGCCGCGGACATGCGCGACATCGGCCGTCGCCTTCTTGCCAATCTGGCAGGCCAGGATCCGCATCCGCTGCAGCTGAAACATCCCGGCGTGCTTATCGCCCGCGAGATTCTGCCATCGGACATGGCAATGCTCGATCACGAGCAGATACGCGGCATCGTCACCGAGGCCGGCGAACGCAATTCCCATGCCGTCATCATGGCAAAATCCCTTGGCATCCCGGCGCTGGTAGGGGTCCGGGGGGCACTGAAACATATAGCGCCCGAGGAGCATGTCATCCTGGACGCCAATTCCGGCCTTCTGCATATCAACCCCGGCCCGCGGATCCGTGAAGAATACCGCAGGCTGGAGGAAGACGCCGGACGCCAACTGCACCAGATTGAACGATTCCGTGACCTGCCAGCCTGCACCCGCGACGGCGTCAAGGTCATCCTCCGTGCCAATGTCGGTCTGGTCAGCGATATTCATATCGCCCGGCGCAACGGCGCTGAAGGGGTCGGGCTGTACCGCACCGAATTCCCCTACATGATCCGCGCCGACTTTCCCGACCGTGAGGAGCAGTACCGCCTCTACGCGAGGGTTGTCACGGAATTCGACGGGATGCCCGTCACCATCCGGACCCTGGATATCGGCGGAGACAAGGCCCTGCCCTACTTCCGCCCCCCCCTTGAAGACAACCCCTTCATGGGCTGGCGCTCGATCCGGGTATCCCTCGACAATCGGGACATTTTCCGTACCCAGATCGAGGCGATTCTCATGGCGGCCTGCCACGGCCCGGTCAAAATGCTGTTTCCCATGATTTCAGGGATCGAGGAAATTCGTGCCTGCAAAGCGGTTGTCGATGAAGCCCGTCACAATTTAAAACGGGAAAACCTGGCCTTCGCGGCCGATGTGCCCATAGGGATAATGGTCGAGGTGCCGGCCGCCGTGCAACTGGCTGAAAGCCTGGCGAGGGAGGTCGATTTTTTTGCCCTTGGCACCAATGACCTGATCCAGTACCTGCTGGCGGCCGACCGCAACAATCCCCTGGTCAACCGCTATTACGATCCGCTGCATCCTGCCGTGCTGCAAGTATTGAACAACGTCGCAAAAATTGCGCAAAAGCAGAAAAAAGGGCTTTGCCTGTGCGGTGAAATGGCTAACGATCCCCTCAACCTGCTGGCTCTGATCGGCATGGGAATCCGCGAATTTTCCATGGCCGCGCCTTTTATCCCGCGGGTAAAAATGATGTTGAGCCGCATTTCCAGCCGCGAGGCGGAAAGCACGGCCCGAAAAATCCTGACCATGTCGGAGGGAAGCCGTATCCGCGACTGCCTTGCCGCGATGCTGAGGCATCTGGAAATCACCTTTTGACACGGGGCTGCTGTCAAAGAAGCTCTTCCGGACAGAACTCACCCTGCGGATGGCCCCGGAGAAAGGCTGCGGTCTCCGCCGCCGTCATGGGCTGTGCCAGATGGAAGCCCTGCCCCGAAGGGCACCCCAGGCTGCGCAGGGTATCGAGTTGCAGGGCATTTTCAATCCCCTCCGCCACCACCTCCATCCCCAGGGTTCGCCCCATGCTGACGATGGCCTCGGCTATCGCCCGGTCGCAGGCATCGTCCGCCAGATTTCTGCTGAAGGCCTGATCCATTTTCAGCTTGGAAAACGGAAACGTCCGCAAATAGCTCAGGGAGCTATAGCCCAGACCGAAGTCGTCCACCGCCAGACAAATACCGGCCTGTCTCAGAATCGTGAGCATGTTGCGCGCATGCTCGGCACTCTGGATAACCACCCGTTCGGTGATCTCAAGTTCAAGCAGCCCCGGTTCCAGGCCGTAATGGCGCAACAACCGGAACACCATATCGATAAAACCCGACTGACGGAACTGGCGGGCGGAAATATTGACGGCCATGCGCAACCGCGGAAAACCCCCGCGATGCCACGCCACCATCTGCCTGCAGGCTTCCCGCAGCACCCATTCCCCGATGGGAACAATCAGGCCGGTATCCTCGGCAAGAGGGATGAATTCGTCCGGCGGCACCAGACCACGGGTCGGGTGCCGCCAGCGCAGCAGCGCCTCAAGCCCGATGACCGAGCCGGTCTGTAAATTGAACTGCGGCTGATAGGTCAGGTGGAACTGCTGTTGTTCCAGGGCACGGTGCAAATCTGTTTCGAGATTGAGCCGAGCCTCGACGTCGACTTGTAACGACGGCATGAAAAACCGGCAGGTGTTGCGACCCTGTGCCTTGGCGTGGAACATGGCATTGTCGGCGGCTTTCAATATAGCCTGGGCATCACCGCCATGTTGCGGAAACAGGCTGATACCCACACTTCCGGTCAGATAGAAGCGGTGCCGGCCGATCTGCAAGGGACAAGCCATCGCTTCCAGCAGTTTTTGCGCCACCGCCCTGCCCCCTTCACCGTCAGCGGGATTTTCCAGCAGCACCAGGAATTCATCACCCCCAAAACGAGCCACCACATCCGATCCTCGCAAAACCCCCTGAATCCGCCGGGCCACCTCCATAAGAATCTGATCGCCAACTACATGCCCCAGAGATTCGTTGATGTTCTTGAAGCGGTCGATATCAAACAGCAGAGCTGCCACCGTTGTATTCCGGTTTCGGGCCCGGGCGATGGCGCCCTGCAAAAGCTCCAGGGCTTTCAGGCGATTGGGAAGGCCGGTCAGGACGTCGTGATAGGCAAGAAAATCGAGTTTCAGTTTTTGCTCCCGGAGCATGTTTTCCGATGCCCTGCGCTCGGAGATATCCCGTGCCAGCACAAAAAAATAACTCTGCGGCAGCAGCGCGACACGACTGACACTGATTTCTGCGGGGATCCCCTGACCGCGGCGCCCCCGCATCGTCACCTCGCAGGGCAGGAACCGCGCTGCGGAAAGGACATTCGCAGCACCCCGTGCATCTTCAAGGGAGGTATCGGCAACATCCGCCCAACCCAGTTCCAGCAGGTCCGGGCGGCTGCGGCCGAGGACCCGGCAGGCCTGTTGATTGGCATCCAGAAACCTGCCATTGGCATCGCATAGGAAAAAGGCATCCACCGAATTTTGGAAAACGTGCCGGAACAGGGACTCGCTGTCACGCTGTTTTTGCTCGGAACTGACCAGGCGTACCCAGATCAGCCAGATGCAGGAGCCTGCCGCAATGCTGAAAAGCAGCAAGCCAAGGTGAAAATAGACCATGGCCTGCCGCCCCCGGGCATAGATTTCACGCGGCAGGGTGACACCTAGCGCCTGCGCCGGCTGCCCCCATATGTCACGCAGCAGAATCCGTGATCGCAGGCGGTGTGAATCGACGGCCCGCAGCAGGATTTGCGGACCCGGGTTCGCGGTTTTTGTCCAGGACATCCATTCCGGCCCCGATTCCAGGCGGGTAAATTCAAAAGGCAGGTTCGCCTTGGCGCGAAGCCTTCCCAGTTCCGCTGGGTCGAGAAATCGCCCCATGAGCAAAGAGCCCCGCGGTGGCCCCTTGCCTTCTCCGGTCAGTACGGGCTGCAATGCCATCAGGAGGCTGCCTTCCGGCAAGGACACCAGACCGTGCACCCCCTGCGCATGGATTCGCAGCACCCGCTGACTCCAGCCGTCCCTGAAAAGCTGCTGCAACCCCGCATAAATTGGCACTTCCGATTGATTGTTCAGATCAAAAGCCTTGCCGGCCACGATCTTACCCTTGTCATCAAGAAACACCAACACGTTAAGATTCAAGGAAGTAAAGGTGCTGTCAACAACATTGCTCAGCAAAAAACGGCGATCGCGGCTCTGCATGAAGTCATAAGCATCATCCCACTGGGCCCAGTCCCCGGCGAGGCGCTTCAGAAAAACGAGATGTTCCTGATAGACTCCGACACCACGCTGCAGGGTTTCCCGCGCCTGGCGGCGCTCCAACCGGATAAAACTGTCGAGAAACACCTGGCGGCTCAACAGCAGCAGGATGCCGTTCAAGGCAATGATGGCCAGACCAAGACCCAGCAGGCATTTCCACCGACATCGCATGGCAGGCTTCTCCTCTTTGAAGCGAAGGGGTCCTGCAGATCCCTGCACCGAAAATGAGTCGTAATTTTTACGTTAATTTCATAAATGATTGCTTATCACGGATTTCATGTCAAGCGTTTCGCGATCAGCGTTTCCGCGCAAACGAAAAAAGCCCGGCCAGCCATGTTTCGGCTGGACGGGCTTTATGCAAAAAACCGCCGGGAGAGCGGCGAGGCTTACTTCAGGGCGGAAATCCTGGCCAGACTCTGCCGCAGGATGGCCGCTTTTTCCTCGGCATCCGCGAGCTTTTGACGGTCTTTTTCCAGGACATCGGCTGGCGCCTTGGACAAAAAGGATTCATTCGACAATTTTTTGCTGAACATGGCAATGTCCTTTGCGACCTTGGCGATCTCCTTTTCCAGCCGTTTCAGTTCCTCATCCAGGTCGATGAGGCCGGCCAGGGGCAACAGGATCTCTACCTCTCCGGCGACCTGGGTCGCAGCCTGGGAGGGACGTTCGACGCCTTCACCACAGGAGAGCTGGTCGACTTTTGCGAGGCTTCTGACATATCCCTCACCGGCAGCCAGAATTCCGGAAATCTCCGGGTTTTTACAGTCCAGAACCGCCGTGATCCGTTTTCCGGGCGGCACATTCATTTCGCCGCGGATGTTGCGAATGCCCTTGATGACCTCCATGATCAATTCCATATGCGCGGCACCCGCCTGATCGGCAGGCAGCGCAGACACGTCGGCATAGGGGGCCGCCATGATCGATATCGTCGGGCGGACCCCGGGCAGGGCCTGCCAGATTTCCTCGGTGACGAAGGGCATGAACGGATGCAACAGCCGCAACAGCTGTTCAAGGACGGTGTACAGCACGGCCTGAGCGGTTTTTTTGCGCAGTGCATTTTCCCCGTAAAGATCGTCCTTGCTCAACTCGATAAACCAATCGCAGAACTCGTGCCAGGTAAAAGCATAGAGGGCACTGGCAGCTTCGTTGAACTTATATTCCGTCAGAGCCTGGCGGGCTTCCGCAACCACATCGGTCAGGCGACTGAGAATCCAGCGTTCCGACAGGGCAAGTTCGCACTGCTGCAGATCGACCCCGTCAGGCTCGAACCCTTCAAGGTTCATCAGCGCGAAACGGCTGGCGTTCCACAGTTTGTTGACAAAATTGCGGTACCCGGCGATGCGGTCAACAGACAGTTTAACGTCGCGCCCCTGCGCGGCGAAAGCCGCCAGAGTGAACCGGAAGGCGTCGGTTCCGTACTCATCGATCACCGTCAGCGGATCGATGACATTGCCCTTGCTCTTGCTCATCTTCTGGCCCTGGGCATCACGCACCAGAGCATGAATATAAACATCGCGGAAGGGCACCTCACCCCTGAACTTGAGCCCCATCATCATCATGCGGGCCACCCAGAAAAACAGGATGTCGAAACCGGTGATCAGGCAGGATGTCGGGTAAAACTTCTGCAAGGTTTCGGTTTTTTCCGGCCAGCCCATTGTCGAAAAGGGCCACAGGGCCGAACTGAACCAGGTATCGAGGACATCCGTTTCCTGCCGGAGATCACTGCCCCCGCAGTGGCTGCAGGCGGTCGGATCTTGACGGGACACGGTTATTTCGTTGCAGGCCTCGCAGAACCAGGCAGGGATACGGTGCCCCCACCAGATCTGGCGGCTGATGCACCAGTCACGGATATTGAACATCCACTCGAAATAGGTTTTTTCCCACTGCGCCGGGATGATGCGGGTCTTGCCGGTCTGCACCGCCTCGATGGCCTTGTCGGCCAGCGGCTGCACTTTCACGTACCACTGCAGACTCATATAGGGCTCGATAACCGTTTTGCAGCGATAACATTCTCCAACGGCGTTAAGATGCTCCTCGATCCGCTCGAGCAGACCGGCCGCTTCCAGATCGGCCAGCACCGCCTTGCGCGCTTCAAAACGTTCCAGGCCCCGGTAGCGCCCGCCGTTGTCATTCACCACGCCGGAGGCGTCGAAGATGTTGATGAATTCAAGATTGTGGCGCTTGCCGATTTCAAAGTCGTTGAAGTCATGGGCCGGCGTGATCTTGACCGCGCCGCTGCCGAACTCCCGGTCGACGTAGTCGTCGGCGATAATGGGAATGGGCCGCTCCATCAGCGGCAGCATGACCGATTTGCCGATCAGATCAGCATACCTTTCATCATCGGGATGCACCGCCACGGCGGTATCGCCGAGCATGGTTTCGGGACGGGTGGTGGCGACTACCAGGTAGCGGTCCGTACCAACCACCGGATAGCGCAGATGCCAGAGGTTGCCCTTCTGGTCCTGATGCTCCACTTCCAGATCCGAAAGAGCCGTGTGGCAACGGGGGCACCAGTTGATCAGGCGGTTGTCGCGATAGATCAGTCCTTCCTCATAGAGCGTGACGAACACTTCCCGCACCGCACGGGACAACCCTTCGTCCATGGTGAAACGCTCGCGATCCCAATCGCAGGACGCTCCGAGCCGCTTGAGCTGATTGATGATCTGTCCGCCGGATTCTTCCCGCCATTGCCACACGCGCTCGATAAACCCCTCCCGGCCCAGCGCGTGGCGGCTGCTGTCTTCGGCGGCCAGCTGTTTTTCCACCACGTTCTGGGTGGCTATGCCAGCGTGGTCGGTACCGGGCTGCCACAGAACCTCGTACCCTTCCATGCGCTTCCAGCGTACCAGAATATCCTGCAGGGTATTGTTCAGAGCGTGTCCCATATGCAGAACGCCGGTGACATTCGGCGGAGGGATCACGATGGAAAAGGGGGCTTTGGCAGAATGTTCATCGGCGTGAAACAAGCCTTGCCCGGTCCAGAATTCATACCATTTGGCCTCGACGTCATGAGGCTCGTAACCTTTGGGGAGTTTCGCTTCCATGGACAGTCCATCCTTTGGCAGTGCCCGCGCGTTGCGGACATTGGATACATGCCGATCAAAAACAAACGGGGATTTTAACAATCCCCGTTTGGCAGGTCAACTGTTCTCCAGGCTTTCCCCGGCGCAAAAACAGGCGTTTGGATCATCGCCAAACACATCGGCCCGGCGACACCGGCCATTTTGTCCGGGTCATGCCGTCAGACTTTTTCCGTGATGCGGCGGATTTCGTCGCGGATCATCGATTCGGCCAGATCGGGGACCACCTCCCAGGCGATCCGCTCCAGAATGGTATCGGCCAGACGCTCGATCACGCCGGCCGCAACCTTTTCGACAATGCGGCTCAAATCTTCCTCGGAAATCCCCCGGACCTGCGCCTCGATCTCCGTTGCAGACGGAACGAAGCCGGAGCCGTCACCCACCATCTCGTCAGTTGGGGCGGCTTCTGCATCGAGTCCGGCATCAGGCGGTTCGGAAACAGGTGCAGTCATTTCAGTAGCGGCTGACGCAGCAGCGGGTTGCGACAGTTTCTCCACCAGGCCGGCGTTCTGGAAGAAGCTCAGCCCGTCCCGGCTGGGCACCTCGTCTTCAACCGGAGCTGCGGGTTCGGCCTCGAAAACAGGTTCGGGTTCGGAAAAAACCGGTTCCGGCGCCTCGGAAATCTCCGCCGCCGCCTCACTCGATGACGCAGTCGCTTCGCCGGCATCCCAGGACAGTTCGCTTTCCGATTCGAAAGCCAGGTCGGAAGCTCGTTCCGCGGCAAGCTCGTCGTCCGTCAGTTCCTCGCAAAGGATGTCATCCTCGTCAAGAAACAGAATCCCCTCGTCGTCGGCATCGTCCTGCGCAAGGAGGTCATCCTCCCCATCCCCGCCGGCAGCCGAAGCCGGAGTGGATGCAAAGATATCATGCGGTTCATCCGCAGGCAGCTCCGAATACGCCGCGAGGTCTTCGTCATCCGCAGGAAAGCTATCGGCAATATCCAGCAGATCCGGCTCCAGGTCACCGGCCTCATCGGCGGTCAGATCGGGGACCGGCGCAAAATCCGCGCCCTCCAGTTCCTGCCACATATCGGCATCGGCAACCGTTGCCTGCCCGGCGAAACCATCATCAAACTCCGGTATCGCGGGGACATTGGAAACCGCAGACGGCGGCGCCAACCGGGGCCCCCTTGCAAGCAACGCTTCCACCTTGTCCAGCAGAGCCTGAGACTCGAAAGGCTTGACGATCCAGTCATCGATGCCGGCGTCTCGGGCACGGTCCTCGTCGAACGGCTCAAAGCTGCCGGACAGCAGCAGGACAGGCACATCCCGCAACCCGGGATCCTGTCGAATGGCCGAACAGAGTTCATAGCCGTTTTTGCCGGGCATGATGGCATCGGCCATAATCAGATCGGGACGATCTGAACGAGCTGCGGCCAACGCCGAATCACCGTCGCTCACCACGGCAAGATCACAGTCTTCATTGGCGAAGATGATGCCAACTACCTTCTGTATGGTAATACTGTCGTCGGCCAGCAAAAGCTTCCTGCTCATTCAAGCCTCCCAATAACGTACAAGAACGCAGTAGTGGCCCGAACTGGAATTCATGCCGGGCCATAAATCGACTTCATGCCTTGGCTTCGCTCCGGGCTCGACATCCCCCTCCCGTTCACCGCCATGCATGATCTTGCCTGCAAAACGCGTCAACGCTAGCATAGCACCCTTAACCTGTCAAGATTTTTAACCGGAAATTTCAATAGCTTATGCACTCTCACAGCTTCTATACAAGGTTCCGTAAATTTCGATAACCCCAGCGGGCCATCGCAAGGATTCCGCCAAATCACACTATAACAACGCGGGCGGCAACCTTCAGTTTCCATGTCTGCCCCTGCCACCCTGGATCGATGAACCACGGTACCTTCTTATTATCCACCAAACCTGAATGCTGCAAATAAATGCAACAACAGGGCCGACAAATGACATGCCTTGAGTCAACCGCGAATTCAAATACGCCGCTTGTCGAATACACTCGCCCTGGGTATTCATGAGGGGCAAAAGGATCGGCATTACCAAACAACACACGCGGCTGCCTAATTGAAATATCGTGCATTGCCGACAAATAAACAAAAATCAAAAACCACAAAAGAGAATCGTTGCAAACGATAAAAGAATCCCATAAGTGGTCAAAAAAATCTTTTTACTTGCTTTTAGGAAAAGATATTGTATTAGTATTTTAAATTTGATAAACGAGTTCAAAACAACTTTTAAGGGAGGACACCTTTATGCCGAATTTGCTTGAAATGGCTGCCGAAATCGTCGCATCACACGCTTCAACCACCCCCATGACCAAGGAAGAGCTGATTGCAGAATTAAACGATCTCCACCAGGCTCTGGTTGCAATCGAAAATGGAACGGCACAGGAAACAGCAATGGAAGACGAAGAAGCGGCTCAAACACCTGCAGTTTCCCGCAAAAAGGCCTTTGGAAAAGACAAGGTGATTTGCATGATTTGCGGCAAGGCAATGAAAACCCTTGCCCGGCACCTGAAAACCGCTCACGGTATGACGGCCTCGGAATACCGGAAACAGTTCGACATCCCTCGCACCCAGCCGCTGGCCGCCCGGGCCTATTCCGAAAGCCGGCGACAGATGGCCATTGACCGAGGCCTTGGCGACAATCTCGCCAAAGCCCGTGCGGAGCGCGGAAAAAGCAAACCCAAAAAATAGCCCCGGATGGCACCTCGCCCCTCCCTCAGGGGGGGGCTCCAAAGGCGGCGCCTGATCGAATCTCCGTTAAAACAATCGGAAACTTCTGACGCCGAGCAAATTACTTCGGGCATCCCGCACTTCAACCCGCCACATACCCTGAGCGCCCTGAGGAATGCTTTTCCTCGACCATGTCCGCCAATTCTGTGAACGAACCGACAACGGAACCCTCGCCACCTGCCGGCCGTCGTGATACCAGATGTGCCACACGACCGCAGCCTCCTTTGCCCCGCCTATGCGAGAAAAAAAATACAGGCAGGCAACATTCGCTGTATAGGATCGCAGCGCATCGACAGGCGTGCGGTTTTCGATGGCGGTGGTTACCGTCAGGTCACAAGCCTGCAATCCGGGCGACTCGCCATATGCGGCCCCGGTCCACATCGTCGCAAGCAGCAATAAAACAAAGCAGAAACGTATCACAGTCCCCCTCTTTGGCGCCCAATACCGCCAAAAGGCGGACTTTTAGCACGATTTTCCTTGACCAGACGCCTTCCTTGACATATACCCGTAGGCGGCATGCCCGGTGTTTACAATAGCGTTCTATTATGACACGATCGATCTTTACGGAATGTTGCCTATGAAACGCCTTCTCCTCGGAGAACACAGAGAAGACATCCTCAACACCCTCGACCTGACCCTCAAACACTGGGGCTACCGGGTTCTGGCGGTGCCCCGCAGGGAGCGTCTGAACAAGCTCATCCGGGATACGGCCTTCGACCTGCTCATTATCAACGCGGACTGGCTGGACGCGAATCATGCAACGCTGGAGGCGCTGGAAACCTGTATCGGCAAAGGCGCATCCCTGATGGTTCTGAAGTCTCGCGAAACAACCCCGCAACTCCCCCTGCCGCACCAGCTTCTGGACGTGCCGGTTGATATTTTCTCCCTTTTCTCAGCCATTCAGCAGCATCTGGAGAAGCACCCCCGGAAGAACATGCGCCTGGCCCTGAAACTGCCCGGCATGATATGTCGCCACCACCAATGCCAGCTCGGCGAGGTATTGAGCCTTAGCACCCGCGGCCTCTTTATGAAAACCGGGTTCAGGCTGGACCAGGGCGAGCGGTTTCGCATTGTGCTTCCTTTAATGGGCATGAAGGAGGAACTGGAACTGAGCGGCAAGGTCCTGTACCGGGTCCACCCCGACCCGAAAAACAATTATCAACAGGGGGTCGGCGTAGGTTTTGTCGACCTGCAGCCAAACGCCGCCCAACTGCTTGAACGTTACATAAAAACCTGCTTCAGAGAGGAGATGTCCCACCGGCGGGGGCACCATGGCTGGCATACCGGCGCGCTGACCCAGGGGGAAGAAGATACGGTACTGCGCCTGCCGGCTCCGATGCTCTGGGAAACACCGCCAGCCCCGCCTCAGCCGAGCTGATCGGCGAAGCTCGATCCCGTTTCAACACGCACACCGAACATATCGGCAAGAGTCGCCGCTACATCGGCAAAGCTGCGCCGGATTCCCAACGACCCGCCCCGCTTCAATCCGGAGTGCCAGACGAGCAGAGGCACACTTTCCCGGGTATGATCCGTCCCCGGAGTGGTGGGATCACAGCCGTGATCGGCAGTGATCACCAGCAGATCTCCCGGTTCAAGTGCCGGCAAAAAGCCTGCCAGCCATGCATCGAATTCTTCTAGCGCCCGTCCGAAACCGCGCACGTCAAGGCGGTGCCCATAGAGCATGTCGAAATCGACCAGATTGGTGAAAATCAGCCCCCGGTCAACCTCGCCGAGCGCCTTGCGGGTTTTGGCCATGCCATCGCTGTTGCTGGAACTTTTTACCGATCGGGTAATCCCTTTTCCGGCAAAAATATCGCGGATCTTTCCGACACCATAGACGGTCAGCCCCTGCTGTTCCATGCGATCCAGAAGCGTGTCAGCCGGTGGCGGCATGGCAAAATCCCGGCGGCCTGCCGTTCGCTCGAAATTCCCGGCGGCCGTACCAACAAACGGTCGGGCGATGACCCTCCCGACATGGTATGGATCGAGGACCCGGCGCATCTTTTCGCACAAGGCATAAAGGCTTTCGCGCGGCAGCACTTGCTCGTGGGCGGCAATCTGAAAAACCGAATCAACACTGGTATAGACAATGGGGCGACCACTGCGAAGGTGCTCTTCCCCGAGCAATTGGAGAATCTCCGTACCGCTGGCGGCAATATTGCCCAGCGGAGCGACCCCGGCAATTGTGGCAAAAGCGTCAATAACCGCCTCGGGGAAACCCTGCGGATAAGTGGAAAACGGCTCGTCCTGCACCAACCCCGCCAACTCCCAGTGCCCGGATGTGGTATCCTTGCCCCGGGCCCGCTCGAGCATGCGACCGTAAAGTCCGCGGGGTGCCGCCACCGCCGGAACTCCGGAAACAGGCACAATCCTCCCCAGCCCCAGTCTTTCCAGGGTCGGAAGACACAGGCCGCCACAGCGCTCCGCCACGTGCGGCAGGGTGCTGGCCTCCTGATCGCCAAAATCCGCCGCATCCGGCTGCCCGCCGACGCCGACGCCGTCAAGGGTGATCAACACCACCCGTCGCCAGACACGCGCTGTCACGAGGCCATCCCGCTCTGCCATTGCTGCATGATTTGCACCCCGTTGCTGGTGCCGATACGATGCGCCCCGGCTTCCAGCATGGTACGGCAGGCGTTCCAGTTTCGGATGCCGCCGGCCGCCTTGACCTTGATCCGCCCCGCGGCGGTCTGGCTCAACAGCCGCACATCCGCTTCGGTCGCCCCCTGCGGTGCAAACCCGGTCGAGGTCTTGACATAGGCGGCCCCCGTTCCGGCCAGCAGATCGACCAGGGCGACTTTTCCTGCATCGTCCAGATAGCAACACTCGATAATGACCTTGACGGGCGCTGGCGCGGCGGCTCGCACAACGCCGACGACATCCTCCCCGACAAGGTCCAGACGTCCCTCGACAGCGGCCCCCAGGGGGATCACCATATCGATTTCAGTGGCACCTGCGGCCACGGCCGCGGCCGCGGCCGCAGACTTTACAGCAGAGATATCGTAGCCGAGGGGGAAGCCGACAACCGTTCCCACGGAGACGTTGCTGCCCCGCAGACAGCTTGCAGCGATCCCCACAAAACAGGGAGGGATACACACCGAAGCAAACTGCCAGTGCAAGGCTTCCTGGCACAACCGTTCAATCTGGGAGGGAGTCGCATCCGCCCTGAGCAACGTCTGATCGATAAACCGTGAAGGGGATTCCATAAAAAACCTGTTCTTGCAGTTTTTCATTGCGAAACGAGTTGCAGCAATGCAAAGCCTTCCGGACCTGATGCAGGCCCGCCTGGCTTCAGGTCCGATAGGCGGCGTTGATCTTGACATAGTCATAGGTCAGGTCGGATGTATAGTACTCCGCCCGACCATTGCCGATGCCGAGATCGATGCACACCGAAAATTCAGCCCGTTTCAGGACCTCCGTAGCCTGCGCCTCAAGCTCCGGCCCGGTACCAAGACCTTTTTGCACCACGGGAACATCGCCAAAACAGATGGCAATGCGGTCGGGATCGACCTGTGCGCCGGAATACCCCACAGCGGCGATAATGCGCCCCCAGTTGGCATCTTCACCAAAAAACGCCGTCTTGACCAGGCTGGATGTGGCGACATGATAGGCAACCCGTCGAGCATCGGCGGCATCGGCGGCACCTTCCACCTGCACATGCACCAACTTGGTCGCCCCCTCGCCATCGCGAACGATCATCTTGGCCAGATCGAGAAGAACCTCCCGCAAAAGCGTGGAGAACTCCTTTGCTTCAGGCGAACCAGCTACGATTTCCGGGGTTTTGGCCTCGCCGTTGGCCATCACCAGGACCATGTCATTGGTCGAAGTGTCGCGATCCACCGTGATGATATTGAAGGAATTGGCGACCGCATCCCGCAGTGCCTGCTGCAGAAAATTCGGCTCGACACAGGCGTCGGTCATCACGAAAGCCAGCATGGTCGCCATGTTGGGATGGATCATTCCGGCCCCTTTGGCCATACCGAGCAAGGTATAGGGCATGCCTGCAACCGCGCCCTGCCGGCTGGAGAGTTTGGCAAAGGAATCGGTTGTCATCATGGCTGCGGCCACATCCTCGACAGCGTCCGGCGACAACCCCCGGGGCAGATCGGGAATCGCGGCCTGCATAACCGGCATGGGCAAGGGATGGCCGATAACGCCGGTTGAAGACACCGCCACCAGTTTTTCGTCGATACCAAGGCAGTCCGCCAGCAACCTGCCGCAGCACCGGGCATCGCGCAGGCCGGGTTCGCCAGTGCAGGCATTGGCGTTGCCGCTGTTGATCAACACGGCCTGACACCGACCCGCAGCGACCCGTGGTGCCGTCACCAGTACCGGGGCCGCCTGGATTTTATTGGTGGTAAACACACCCGCGCACGTGGCAGGGACCGAAGAAAAAATCAAGCCGAGATCGAGCCTGCCGGATTTACGGATCCCCGCCGGCCGGGCTGCAAAGGAAAACCCCTTGACCGTTGTCATCATGCACTCCTGAATAAGATTGAAAAACCGGCGGCAGGCATCACTGCCCGCAACACTTTTTGAATTTCAGGCCACTGCCGCATGGGCAGGGGTCATTGCGGCCCACTTTTTTATCGTGACGAACCAGCGGTTGAAGCGCCTCTGGTTCTCCCCCGGCGCGATTGAACATCACCTGCTGCCGGCGCTGGCGGGTTTCCATCCGCTCGACATCCTGTTCCCTGGCCAACTGGACCCGAAACAACTTTTGCACCACCTCCTGCCGGATCCGACCCATCATCTGCAAAAACAGTTCGTAGGCCTCCCGTTTGTACTCTTCCTTGGGATTACGCTGGGCGTAACCGCGCAGGCCGATGCCTTCCTTGAGGTGATCGATGGACAGCAGATGGTCTTTCCACTGGCTATCGATGGTCTGCAGCAGAAGCACTTTCATCAGGTGAAGCATGACCGGCATGCTGAACTCTTCCTCACGCTCCCGCAATCGCTGATGAACCTGCTGTTTCAGCTGTTCCACCAACAACGCAGGGGTCAGATTGCGGGCCGATACGTCCACCGGATTCGGCATCATGTTGAACTGGCTGTAAAAGTCCTCATTGAGGCTGGTCCAGTTCCAGTCTTCCGGGTTGGTTTTTTCCGGGCAGAACGTCGCGACAATATCCTCCACCATCTCATCGACAATGGCGGCAATGGTTTCCGGGAGCTGCCGGCCGGCCAGAACTTCCCGGCGCTGAGTGTAGATGACGTTGCGCTGGGTGTTCATTACGTCATCGTACTCGATGAGGTGTTTGCGAATATCGAAATTGTGAGCCTCGACCTTTTTCTGGGCGTTTTCAATGGCCTTGGAAATAAAGCGGTGCTCAATGGGTTCGCCTTCGGGAATTTTCAGCCGATCCATTATATAGGCGACTCTGTGCGAACCGAAAATACGCAGCAGATCGTCCTCGAGACTCAGGTAGAAGCGGCTTGCGCCCGGATCACCCTGGCGACCGGCACGCCCGCGCAGCTGGTTGTCGATGCGCCGGCTCTCATGCCGTTCCGTACCGAGAATATACAGCCCTCCGGCGGCCAGCACTTCCTGCTTCTCTTTGGCGCAAACCTCCTTGAACCGGGCTAGGGCCTGAGCATGGACCGCCTCGTCCTCTTCGGTGCCGGAGGTCTCGCGCTGCGCCAGAAGTTCGGGATTGCCGCCCAGAATAATGTCGGTTCCGCGGCCCGCCATGTTCGTGGCGATGGTGACGGCTCCCTTGCGGCCGGCCTGGGCGACGATTTCCGCTTCCCGCTCATGATGCTTGGCGTTGAGCACATTGTGAGGCACGCCGCGCTTGCGCAGCATCTCGGACAGAATTTCCGAGTTTTCAATGGAAATAGTGCCAACCAGTACCGGTTGGCCTTCGGCATGACGCTGGATGATATCCTCCACCACGGCCTTGAATTTTTCGCCCGTGGTCTTGTATATGACATCACCCTGGTCGGTTCGCGCCAGCGGCCGGTTGGTGGGGATCACCACAACTTCGAGCTTGTAGATTTCACTGAATTCGGTCGCTTCGGTATCGGCGGTACCGGTCATGCCGGCCAGCTTCTCGTACATGCGGAAATAGTTCTGGAAGGTAATGGTAGCCAGCGTCTGATTTTCGCTTTCGATCTTGACGCCTTCCTTGGCTTCCACCGCCTGATGCAATCCGTCACTCCAGCGTCTGCCGGGCATGAGACGGCCAGTGAATTCATCTACGATCATCACCTCGCCATCCTTTACCACATAGTCGACGTCCCGCTTGAACAGAGCATGAGCCTTGAGGGCCTGGTTGACATGGTGCAGAATCTCGATATTACCGGGGTCATAAAGGTTTTCCACCCCCAGAAGGTTTTCCACCCTGGCGACCCCTTCCTCGGTAAGGGTCGCACTCTTGGCTTTTTCATCAACCGTATAATCACCGGTGTATTCCCGCACCGTCTGTCCAACACGACCGTCGCGACTCTCGATCACCTCGCCCTTCTTGAGCATGGGAATGATCCGGTTCACCGAATAGTACAATTCGCTGGACGCTTCGCTGGGCCCGGAAATGATCAGGGGGGTACGAGCCTCGTCGATCAGGATCGAATCGACCTCGTCGACGATGGCGTAATGCAGGGGCCGCTGGACATAATCATCCAGGGAAAATTTCATATTGTCGCGCAGATAGTCAAAGCCGAATTCGTTGTTGGTGCCGTAAGTGATGTCGCAGGCATAGGCGTCCTTGCGTTGCGCGTCGGTCAGTCCATGCACGATGCAGCCAACACTGAGTCCTAGAAACCGGTGGATTCTCCCCATCCATTCGGCATCGCGCCTGGCCAGATAATCGTTGACCGTGACGATATGCACGCCGTGGCCGGGCAGCGCGTTGAGATAGGCCGCCAGAGTCGCCACCAGAGTCTTGCCCTCGCCGGTTTTCATCTCGGCGATCTTGCCCTGGTGCAGCACCATGCCACCGATAAGCTGCACGTCAAAATGGCGCATGCCGAGAGCCCGCTTGCCAGCTTCACGCACAACCGCGAAAGCTTCGGGCAACAAGCTCTCAAGAACCGCTCCTTGGGTCAACCGCTGGCGAAATTCAACGGTTTTGGCGGCCAGGGCCTCGTCAGACAATTGCGCCATCTGTTCCTCGAGGTTGCCGATCTGCGCCACCAGCGGCTGCAGGCGCTTGAGGTCCCGCTCATTTTTACTGCCGAATATTTTGGTCAACAGGTTTCCAACCATAAAAGAAATCTCCATGAGTGCGGCCCATCCGGCCGGGAGGATATAACGGACGTGAAAGGAAGAAACAGGTCGTTTCGACGGGGCGCAGTGTAGCACAAAGGCGGAACGCCCTCAACGGGAATGGCAACCCCGACCAGGGGACGGACGTACATTCAGCGCCTCAGAACAGTTATTGTCAACAGATTCGGGAAAGCCGTTTCAATGAAAGGAAAAACAACGCCTGCCGGAATGGCTGTCCGCAGTTCTCCCGGGGGAGCCGCAGCGGCCACGTTCCAGAGAGGTGAGACCAAAACATGATCAGGGCGCCAGCCTATGGAAGGCAGCGCATGAGCAGCATCACAAAAACTTTTGGGGATTGACAGGCATGCCGTTGAGGTGGACTTCGTAATGCAGGTGGGGACCGGTCGAACGCCCCGTGTTGCCGACAGCCGCGATGATATCGCCGCGGCGTACCCGCTGCCCCGCCTTAACGAAAACTTTGGAAGTGTGGCCATAAACGGTCTGATAACCATAGCCATGGTCGATGACTACCATCTTGCCGTAATCCGGAGCGGTAGCAACCCGCTTGATCACGCCATCCGCAGGGGCGGTGATCGGAGTGCCGATGCGGGCGGCTATATCGAGACCACAATGCATCCTGCGGCCGCCACCAAACGGCGACCGGCGCAACCCGAACCCTGATGTAATCCAGCCTTTGACAGGCTTGCCCGCAGGCCTTGCCGCAAACAGGGAACGCTGGTCATTGAGCGCCCCCTGCAATTCTTCAAGACTTGCGCGCCGCAAGTCGATGGATCGGCGAATTTCGTCGATCTGACGCTGAACGCCGGACAGCTCCAACCCCGGATCGGATTCCACCGGACCGCCGATGCCGGCCGGTACGCCCTCGACGGGTTTGGCCAACTTGGTCATCAGGCGGACCTTGGTGTCGTTACTGGCCAGCACCACCATCTCTTTGCGCAATGACTGCAATTGGCCAGCCATTGAACGCAGTTTTTGTCGGTAGACGCTCTTCTCGGTTCGCAGACGTTGCAACTCGGCATAATCGAGCTGCATACGAAAGCAATGATATGCCAGCCCGCTGAGGATCACACCCGCGACCACCAGCGCAACCCCAAGCAATCGCAACCATCGGCGCCCCGCCTGGAACCGGCGAATGCGATGGTGCCCATCGGGGATAATGATGATGGAAAACTTCTCCGCGGGCAAAAAAACCTCCCTGAAACACCTGAAAGGGCAATAACCATTGACACATAAGGAAAGATGAAACCATTGAAAGATAAAGGGAAACAGCCTGAATTGTCAAGGATTAATTTTATCTTTCCATGCCCTTCAAGCCCCTGCCGGAATCTGAATCTCCAGAAAAATTGGCGCTTCTGCCATCAAAAAGAGACGTTCTTTTTACAGCCGGATACTCATGGCGATTTCGTCGCAGTCAGGAAACTTCGGACATTTCAGACAATCGCTCCAGATTTTCTGGGGCAACTCGGATTTTTCGATAAAATCGAATCCCATCTTTTCAAAAAAACCCGGCTGGTAGGTCAACGCGAAAACCTGCTTGATGCCCAGTTCACGAGCCTCATCAAGACAGGCCTGCACCAGCTGGCGCCCAACGCCACGGCGTTCATGACTGGAAGCCACGGCCAGGGAGCGGACTTCCGCCAGATCATCCCAGCAGATGTGCAGGGCAACCGCGCCTACCACCTGTCCATCCTGTTCGAGAATGTAAAAATCGCGAAGGCATTCATACATATCGGCAAGCGACCGGGACAGCATCAGACCCTGCTGGGCGTAACCGAGCAGCAGCTTGTGGATCACTTTGACATCGGGAATACGCGCCTTGCGAACCATGATTCACCCCTCTCCTTGCTGGCCGGCCTGAGCCGACTGTCCGATAATTTCCCGTGCGTGTTCCAGGGCATGCTCCGTCACCTGTGCGCCGCCAAGCATCCGGGCCATTTCCTCCACCCGCTGCTCGCCATCCAGAGGCACCAGTTCGGTAAAGGTACGCCCGTCCTTTTCCTGCTTCTGAACCCTGAAATGATGATCCGCGCAGGCCGCCACCTGCGGCAGATGGGTGACGCACAAAACCTGGCAGCGGCCGGCGATATCCCGCAATTTGCTGCCGATGGCACTGGCGGCCACCCCTCCGACCCCAGCATCGACCTCGTCAAAAATCAGGGTTGAAATTTCATCGCCCTCCGGAGCCGCCCTTCTCAGAGCCAGCATGATGCGGGACAACTCCCCGCCGGAAGCGATCCAGGCCAACGGTTTCGGAGTTTCACCGGCATTGGCGGCCAGATAGAACTCCCCCCGCTCCAGCCCCTGAGGGCCCGGCTCATCGAGAGGGAAAAGCCGCAATTCAAACGATGCACGCGGCATGGCGAGATCGCTCAACTGCTCCTCCACTGCCTGGCGTAACCGTGCCGCGGCCTCATGACGCCGGCTCGATATCTCCCCGGCCTTGTCGCTCAGCAACTCCTGGTCGGCGACCTGCTGTTGCCGCAGGCTCTCCCTGCGAACGTCAGCGTGCATGAGGTCTTCGATCTGCTCATCGATGGACCGGGCATGGGCGATCATCTCGCCGACGGCCATGCCGTATTTTCGCTTGAGCCCGGAGATAAAATCGAGACGTTTTTCGACCTCTCCCTGGCGAACCGGATCAAACGCCACCCGGCCTGCGTATTCGCGCAGCTTGAACGCCACATCCTCAACAACATACAAAGCGCTGCGGATTTCTTCGGCAGGGCCGGACAGAAACGCATCGATCTCGCAAAGCTTCTCCAGTTCCCCCGCGATCGCATCGAGTTGCTCGCTGATGGCCCCCTCGGCGGCATAAAAGACATCGTAACCGCGTTCGGCGATGCGAACCAACCGCTCGGAATTCTGCATCAGGCGCCGTTCCGCCTGCAATTCTTCCTCCTCCGTCTCCTTCAGGCCCGCCGCCGCAAGCTCTCGCTGCTGATACTGCAACTGTTCAAGACGATCGGCGCGCTGCTGCTCGGCCTCTTCCAAAGCCTGCAGCCGGGCGGCCTGCTCCCGGACCCGCCCGTGCAGCGCTGCGTAGTCAGTCAACATATCGGACAGTCCCGCGAAGCGGTCGAGCATGACCAAATGCTGCTCGACCCGCTGCAGGCTCTGGTGTTCGTGTTGGCCATAGATATTCATCAGACGCGTGGTCAACGGCTGCAACTGGGAAAGTTTGGCAAGCGAGCCATTGATGTAGATTTTGTTGCGGCCGGTTCGATTCACAACCCGCTTGATCAGCAGTTCATCACCGTCATCGAAACCGGTTTCCGCCAGTTCCCGCAGCAGAGACGGCTTGTCGGAAACATCGAAAACCGCCTCCACCACGGCTTCATCTTCACCGGTGCGCACCAGATCGGGATTGGCCCGCCCCCCCAGGATCAGGGATACCGCATCGATAATAATCGATTTTCCGGCTCCAGTTTCTCCGGTCAGAACGTTGAACCCGCCGCTGAATGACACATGCAGTCGGTCGATAATCGCGAAATGCCTGATGTAAAGATCTGTCAGCATGTCTTTCCCCCGGGAACACCTTCTTTGACCACTTGCCAGGCCGGGTCAGCGTTCCCCCCAGCCCAGCTTGGTGCGCAGTACCTCGAAATAATCCTTGGACGGACTTTTGATCAGCCGCGTAGATCGGCCCGCCCTGCGGATTTCAACCACATCGCCCGCTTCCAGAGCCATTCCGACCTGACCGTCCGCAGTCAGCACGACATCCTGATCGCGGAACTTCATCTCGATGCGGATACAGGCCGTATCAGCGACAATCAGCGGCCGGTTGGCCAGCATGTGCGGACATATGGGAGTCACCACCAGGCAATGCAGGCCCGGTGAAATGATCGGCCCCCCCGCGGACAGATTGTAGGCCGTTGAACCGGTTGGCGTTGCAATTATCAAGCCGTCCGCCTTGAAGGTTGTCAGATAGGCGGAATCAACGGAAACCTCCATATCGATGATGCGGGCAATCGCCCCCTTGTTGATAACGATATCGTTAAGCACACAGAAACTGCCGGCTTCGATACCGTCGCGCAGCACCACGGCGTTGAGCATCATGCGCTCGGAAAGGGTGTATTCTCCCTTAAGAACCTTCTCCAGGCTGAGATAAAGCTCACCGCGAGTGATTTCCGTCAGAAAGCCAAGGCTCCCGAGGTTGACCCCAAGGATAGGCACATCCCGCCCGCAAACCTTGCGCGCCACGGAAATAAGGGTTCCGTCCCCGCCCAGCACGACGATCAGATCGACCATGGCGGGAATCGCGGCGCGGTCGTAGCCCGGTTCCTGCCCTGCCATGTTGCAGGCCAGGTTTTTTTCCAGAAACACTTCCAGCCCCCGCCCCCGCAACCAGCACACAACGTCACGGGCAAGCATAACGGCATCGGGATGATTGTATTTTGCGTAAACACCAATTCTTTTCATGGTTCTAAATTCTCCGACAAAATTATCAGGCGCAAACCTAACATAGCCTTCCAGGCAAAGTCCATCACATTCAAGAACTTAGCCCGTTCCCGGCAGTTGTGAAGCGGACCGCGTTCATGGTACATTCCTTTCACCGCAAGGCAAGGATCTTTTGCCGTACGCACCAAACGGCAAGACAAGCCGGCGCACACCACCATCTTTTCAGGGGCAAGCAGCCCAGAACGAGGATCACGACCGTGGATTTGTTTGAAAGCGACACCCACACCAACAACCGGGCCCCGATGGCGGAACGTATGCGCCCGCGCACCCTTGAAGAAATGGTCGGGCAGCAGCACCTCATCGGTCGCGACAAACCCTTGCGCCGCCTCATCGAATCGGACAAGCTGACCTCCCTGATTTTCTGGGGGCCTCCCGGAACCGGGAAAACCACTCTGGCCCAGGTCATTGCCGGCTCGACCCGCAGCCGCTTCGTCTTCTTTTCCGCGGTCCTCCAGGGCATCAAGGAAGTACGCGAAATCGTCCAGAAAGCCCGGGAGGAGCGGGCCTTTCACAATCGCAGAACGCTGCTGTTCGTCGACGAGATCCACCGCTTCAATAAAGCCCAGCAGGATGCTTTTCTGCCGTCCGTGGAAAAGGGAGACATTACCCTGATTGGCGCGACGACGGAAAATCCTTCTTTCGAAGTGAACTCGGCTCTGTTGTCCCGCTCCAGGGTGTTTGTCCTGCATCCTCTCGACGCTGCGGAGATTGCCCGTTTGCTCGAGCGGGCGCTTTCCGACCCGCGGGGATTGCAAGACGCCTTTCCACAGACCGAAACCGCGGCGCTGGCTTTTCTCGCCGAAAGTGCCCAGGGCGATGCCAGGGTGGCCCTGAATGCCCTGGAAATGGCGGCGGACCTGAGCCGGGGCCAGCCGGCCATATCCCTCCAGGCAGCCAGGGACGCGATGCAACAACGCGGCCTGCGTTACGACAAGGGCGCCGAGGAACACTACAACGTCATTTCCGCTTTTATCAAAAGCCTGCGGGGCTCGGACCCGGATGCCGCTGTTTATTGGCTCGCCCGCATGATCGAAGCGGGCGAAGATCCCATGTTCATTGCAAGACGCATGGTTATTTTCGCCGCCGAGGACGTCGGCAACGCTGATCCGCGGGGCCTGCAACTGGCTGTTGCCGCCCAGCAGGCAGTTCACCTTATCGGCCTGCCCGAGGGGCGCATTCCTCTTGCACAGGCGGCAATCTACCTTGCCTGCGCCCCGAAAAGCAATGCGTCCTACCTAGCCATCGACCGGGCACTGGCCTGCGTTCGCGAAACCGGAACGCTGCCCGTCCCGATCCACCTCCGCAACGCGCCGACCCGTATGATGAAGGACCTCGGCTATGGCCTCGGATATCGATATCCCCACGACTTTCCGGACGCCTGGGTTGACCAGGAATATCTTCCTGAAAAACTACAGGGGCATTGTTTTTATCAACCATCCGGAAGCGGCTACGAAAAACGCATGGAAGAATTCCAGTCGCGGCGCAAACCGGACTGACGGATCGGAGCGTCCGCCCATCTTCCACGGTTTCCGCATGTTTCCTGCCCGACATTAATTCTTGACCGGACATGAATAAATTGCAAAAATCCACGCCAGGGGTATGCTAAACAGCGAAACAATATGTATGCTGTGGCAAAAGCAGCCCCGCGGCACCTTTCCAGGCAGTGATCAAACCGGGTCCGTTCTTGTCAACGCATGACTGCAACCTGACTTTTCTGGGCGTATGAGCGGCGAACCTCGATACAGCAGTAAAATTTTCAACCTCTACATCACACTGGTTCGCCAGAGGTATGGCCACGTCAACCTTTCCGAACTGTTAGAAAAATCAAATATCAGGCCTTGCGAGGTTGCCGACCTTAATCACTGGTTCAGCACACGGCAATTCGCCCTTTTTTACGAAACCCTGATCAGGGAAACCGGCAACCCCCGCATCGCACGGGAAACCGGCCGTTTTGCCGCGGCGCCGGAAGCGACGGGGTTTATACGGCAACATGTACTGAGCTTCGATTCACCGGGCAACGCCTTTGCCAATCTTGACGCGACAATGGCCACCCTGGATCATGCCAGCAAATTGGAAACCCGCCAGACGGGCTCCGGCCGTGTGGACATCTCCGTATGGCCCGCAGCGAAAAACGAGGGAAACACCGGACAGTGCCAATTTCGCACCGGCCTGTTCGAAGCCATCGTCACAACCTTCAACCTGGATATGCCGAGCATCACGCATCCCGAGTGCATCGACCATGGGGGCTCCTGTTGCCGCTACGTCGTCCAGTGGAAGCCCTCGCATGCCCAAAGATTGCAGCGCCTTCGCACCTTGGCCGGGGTGACGGCCCTGACCGCTCCCGCCGCGGCCTGGCTGGCAGCCCCGCAATTCGCCTTGACGACGGTGTTGCCAATTACGACGGGTGTTTTCTGCGGGCTGTCGCTGCTCACGGATCATTTTTTGAAAAAGCGATTGTCCACCAGTCTTTATCATCTGCGCAGCTCTTCCGAGGAGATGGTCGCCCAACTCAGCAGCAACTACAACAATGCCCTGCTGACCAATGATATTTCGCATGCCATCAGCAGCAAAACCACCATTGAGGACATCCTTCAGAGCGTCTGTCACGCTTTCGAAAAACGCCTTGATTTCGATCGTGGTCTTATCCTCCTCGCCGATGCGGACAAAACCCGGCTCAACTTCCGCGCCGGGTTTGGATTACCGCCAAGGGTGAGGTTGCTGTTAAAAAACACCCTGTTCCCACTCGACACGCGTGCGGCAGGCGATATCTTCACCACGGCCTTTCGGGAAAAGCGCTCATTTCTTATCGCCGACATCGATATCCCACAGGAAAACCTGCCTGATTACAGTTGCAATTTTTTGCGCAAAACCGGCTGTAAAGCCGTCATCTGCTGTCCAATTCTGTGCGACGGCAAAGCCCTGGGTGTCCTTGCGGTAGACCAGACTCGAAACCGCCGGACTTTGACCCAAAGTGATCTGAACCTGCTCAGCGGCCTGGCCAACGTGCTTGGCGTCAGCATCCGCAATGCACAATTGCTGGCCTCCCGAAAACGCCAGTTCAATTCCACCCTGCATGTGCTGGCGGCGACCATCGATGCCCGGGATCCCCTGACCGCGGGGCATTCAGAGAAAGTGACGGAATACGCGCTCGGCATCTGCCGGGAGTTGAATCTCTCGGAAGATTACTGTGAAATGGTCAGGGTTTCCGCATTGTTGCATGATTACGGAAAGATTGCGGTTCCCGATGCCATTCTCAAAAAATCCGGCCGCCTGACACTCGAGGAATACGAAATTGTCAAAGCTCATGCCGAGTGCACCAGCAGCATTTTGAAACAGATCAACTTCGAGGGCATCTACAAACGCGTCCCGGTGGTGGCCGGCGCTCACCATGAAAAAATAGATGGCAGTGGCTACCCCAAGGGGCTCAGGGATGCGGAAATACCGATTGGCGCCAAGATCATAGCCGTCGCCGATTTTTTCGAAGCCATTACGGCGCAGCGACACTACCGTGACCCCATGCCTTTGCCTGTCGCCTATAAAGTCCTGAAACAGGAAGCCTTTTCTCATTTTGATGGAAAAATCGTCAAAGCCTTTCTGAACTATTTCAGGCGAGCCTACCCCGAAGACTATGAACGCATGGTACGGCTGGCGCCTCTCGTCAAGCGTGAAATTGTCCGCATTCCGTGCCGCACGCCGGTGGTTTTTGAAAACGGGGGGAAAAGCGTCTTTGGTACCAGCACGGACATAAGCACCGGTGGCATTTTCGTCGCCAGTCCTGAAGCCATGGCTGAGGGAACAGCCCTGAAGTTGTCCTTCTTTCTCCCCGACAGTCCCAACAACATTATCGAGGCAGGTGGCCGGGTTGCATGGGTAAATCACAAATCCCATCCCAGAAAAACGGCTTTTCCATCGGGCTTCGGCGTTCAATTCATCGGGTTGCCTCGACAGGCCGTCGATGCTGTGCAGAAATTCGCCCGGGGGCTGCCGACAGGAATTCACGCCTGAAGCCTCGGTGCTTGATGTTATAAACAATTTGCCATGCAGGTGTGATGTGCGAGCTATCGGTAACTGCCACGAATCAGAACTTCTTTCCCCTCAAGCGGAATCGACAGCCGACCCTGGCATTGCCCGGGATATCCTTGTCAATCATTTGAATTTCTTTAATTTTCAGGGACGCAGTGTCATTGTCAACCTGCGCCACAAAGACTTTGGACGCGCCCTCTGCCTCAACGCGACGCCGCTGCCCTGCTCCGGGAACCGGCTGCAGTGTTTCTGGGCGGACCCTGAAGAACTGCCGGAAGATCTGGCTTTTTTTGAGACGGAAACCATCGTGGTGCCGCTGGGCCGCGATTCCCTGTGCATTCCCGGAACCGACGCCGTTTGCGACCTAGAGGGCATCAGCCTGGATTTGCCAGCGTTCTGCTCCAAAATCGGCATCCGCCGCCTGGAACGCTACCGCTGCCCGGACATCCATGTTTCCATGATCCAGAACAGCGCCCTGTTTCAGGGCAGGCTGATCGACTTCAACGCGCTGTCCTTCTGTGTACGAATCTCACTCACGCCCCCCCAATCCTATCAGTGGCTGAATTCCGAACTGCCCGTGAACATTTTGCTGCAGGATGACAGGCAAACCATTTTTTGTGGAGAATGCAGAATCATCCGTGAAGGCGGGTCCAAGCAGAACCGGGAATTCGTACTTTGTCCCACCGTCCACAACACCCGGCGCTTCCGGGCGAAAAAAGCACGCAGCACGCGCCAGGAACTGCTGCCTCTGCCAAGTATCGTCTTCACCCATCCTTTGACCCGCAAACTGATAAATCTGAAGGTGACTGATATTTCCGGGTCGGGACTTGCGGTGGAAGAAGACCGCGCAAACCCGGTTTTGCTGCCAGGCATGTTTCTCAAAAATGTCAGACTGCGCTTTACCAATCACTTCGAAATGGCTTTCGACGGCCAGATCATTCATCGCACACCGTCTGTTGATGACGATCAAGCCTCCCGGTGCGGTATCGTGTTTCTGGACATGGCGGTCAACGACCATGTGCAATTGCTCGGTCTGCTCCAGCATGCCTGTGATCCCAACGCCTATATCTGCGACGCGGTGGACATGGATGAACTCTGGCGCTTCTTTTTTGATACAGGGTTCATCTATCCGCAGAAATACCAACACCTGCAAAAAAACAAGGACCGCGCCAAACAGGTATACCAGACCCTTTACGCTCAAAACCCCAACATTGCCCGACATTTTATCTATCGCGAAAAAGGCGCAATCCTGGGTCACATTTCCACTCTCCGTTTCTATGATAAAGCCTGGCTGATTCATCATCATGCAGCCAAGGGCAATAAAGGCCGAAAAGCGGGAATTGCCGTATTGAACCAGATTGGCAGCTTCATCAACGATTCGCACAGTATCTACTCGATGCACATGGAGTATGTACTCTGCTATTTTCGACCTGAAAACAAATTCCCCCGTCGGGTTTTTGGAGGTGTCACCGAAAGCCTCAATGACCCTCAGAACTGTTCGATCGATAATTTCGCCTACTTTTATGACGCTACCGGAGATCCGCAGGATTGGGATGTGAGCGGCTCCTGGGAATTGAAAAAGGCCTCCGCCGAGGATCTGCTCGACTTCGCCGCATTCTACGAAAACTGTTCGGGCGGACTGCTGACCAGCGCCCTGGACATGGAAGCGGATGCCCTGGAGCAGAAAGAGCTTAACCGTGAGTACAAAAAACTCGGTATTCAAAAAGAGCGGGAAATTTTTGCCTTTAAGGAAAATGGCAAATTAAAATCCATTCTTGTATTAAGTATTTCTGATCTTGCAATCAATTTGTCAGAGTTAACCAATTGTTTAAAAATCTTCGTCCTTGATCAGAATCTTCCCGTAAAGAGCTTGAATTGCGCCATCAACTTAATTTCGGCTAAAAGTCCACACACAAATATCCCCAAACTTCTTTTTCCTGTTGAATATGCAGAGGCGAACCTTATAAACTACGAGAAACAATATTGCCTCTGGATTTTCAAAACAAAGAACTCCGACCAGGGCCTGAGGCAAATGCGATCGACGACCAGATTCAATCGGCAAGAGAATCAAAAAACAAAAAGAGATGCTAATGAACTACAAACAAGAAACAAAAAAGCAACGATATAACAGCCGAATCATCGATCCATTTCTGCGCCTTCTGCAAAACCTCTATCCGCAAATGGC
>NZ_JBFWJQ010000001.1:0-68409 GCF_050253115.1 Syntrophotalea sp. | reverse complement strand
CAGCCACCGCCGCCGGCAGCAGATTGCCGGAGGCGATGGAATGCAGAGTCGTGCCGATCATGATTGCCATGCCGACACCGGGAATGAGGCCGCGCATGGCGCGCTGCGCGGCGAGCACGTCCGTGATCACATCGGGCAGAGGGCCGTCGTCACGAATCGAGCCGGCCAGCACGAAAGGCACGTCGCAGGTAATGCAGGCGTGCATGATGCCGCCGGCGAGGCTGCCATCCGCCACCGCTGCGGCGATCGAACCTGCCCCGCGGATGCGGTTGATGGCCCACAGGTGGTGGGCGTGCCCTTGGGGGCCGGTGCATCCCTCATCCAAAGGCACGCCCAAAGAGGTTCCAAACAGGGCCGATTCGATGTCGTGGGCCGCAAGGGCGTTGCCGGCGAACAGCACATCGATCCAGCCGTTGCGGATCAGGGCTTCCACTACCGGCCCGGCACCGGTGTGAATGATGGCGGGTCCCCCCACCAGCAGAAGCTTGCGCCCCGCCGCTTTCACGTTGCGCGCGGCCGCCACGATTTTCCGCATCAGTACCCGTTTGGGTTTTTCCGCCGACACGGCACTGGCCATAAAACGAAAATCCTGCTCCTGCCGGTTGCGGTCAGGATAATGCACACGCACCCCCTGCCCCCCGACCACAATGCGCTGACCCTTCCGGACATCGGCCATGGGGACGGCGTGCGCGCTCATGGCCTGCGGCTCCACGACGATGGCCAGGTCCATTTCCGTTCCCTCCACGGCAAGCCACTTCTCGCCCACCAGCACTTGCGTGGGCAGGTTGGTGGTAGCGTAAAACCGGTCGGGCAAAACGCCATCGGCGGGCGCTTCATGCAACACCGCAGGCTTTGCCTGCAGCGCCACAGCTCCCAGCAGGGAGATTTCGCTCAGCACCGCGGTGAGAGTGGCCTGGTCCGGTGCGCCGATGTTCAACAGCACCGTGCTTTCATCCCTGCGGGTGCGGCCGATCGACAGTTCAGCAATTTCCCAGCTACCCCCTGCCAGTTCCACGGCATCGAGCACCCGTGACAGGATCTGCCGGTCGATAACATGGCCCTGCAACTTCACCTGCTGCTCTGACATAACCGCCCTCCTTCAAAAACGGCGCCGCCTGCTTCCTGGCCTGTGATGTTTACCCTGGCACGCGATGCCCCGCATACGGTAGAATAAAACCGGTTGCAAACGAAAGAGATCCCGACATGATCGATGCCCTTGCCCTTCTGGACAAATACTATCCTCCCGGCAGTGACGCCCACCGCATCCTTGTGCGCCACAGTCGAAGTGTCGCCGCCAAAGCCGCCCGTGTTACACGATGCCTGCCCGCCGCAACGGTGGACAAGGCGTTTGTTATCCAGGCAGCCCTGCTGCACGACATCGGCATCCGTTTCACGGCCGCGCCGGCCCTGGGATGTTTCGGCGAACTGCCTTATCTGTGCCACGGCCTGAAAGGACGGGAAATCCTCGAAGCTGAAGGGCTGCCACGCCACGCCATGGTGTGCGAAAGGCATATCGGCGTCGGCCTGACAGCGGCGGAAATCCGTCGGCAAAACCTTCCGCTGCCATGCCGCGACATGGCGCCGATCACGCTGGAGGAGCAGATCGTCGCCTACGCCGACCTGTTTTTTTCCAAAGATCCGGCCAGGGATGGCAGCGAGCGCTCCGCCGATCAGGTCCGGAATGCCCTGATGCGTTTCGGGACGGATAAGGTCGCTATTTTCGATCAGTGGCACGCTATGTTCGCCGTCTGACAAAGCGGTTTCAACGCCACCGCAACCTTCGAAAAAACGGCCGCCTCCCCCGGGGAAAGACGGCCGCTTCCACATGCGTTGCGCTATGGTTCCATCTCGTCAAACTGCAAGTACCGATAAATCTCCTCTTCCCGTGGCGCTATGCGATCCTGATAAACACTGAAATACCTGTCCGGGGTAGGAATCCGCCCCAGGGTCGCCACGATGGCCGCCAGTTCGGCGGAGCCCAGATACACCCGCGCATCATCACCGAGGCGGTTGTCGAAATTGCGCGTCGAGGTCGAGAACACCCGGGCGCCGGCCGGAACCCGGGCCTGGTTGCCCATGCACAGGGAGCAGCCGGGCATCTCGATGCGGGCACCGACAGCGCTGAAAATCGCCAGGCGGGCCTCGTCACGCAGTTGCCGGTAATCCATCCGGGTCGGCGGACAGACCCAGGTGCGCACCGCGGCATTGAAGGAACGGCCCTCCCACAGAGCCGCGGCTGCCCGAAAATGGCCGATATTCGACATGCAGGAACCGATGAAGACATCATCGATAGCCTCCCCGGCGATCTCCGACAACGGGCGCACATCGTCCGGATCGTTGGGACAGCATACCAGCGGTTCCTTCAGCTCATCGAGGTCGACTTCGACAACGGCCGCGTAACCGGCGTGGGCATCGGCACGCAGCAGCCGGGGCTCGGCCAGCCACTGTTCCACGGCGGAAATGCGCCTCTCCAGGGTTTCGGCATCTTCGTAGCCATCGGCAATCATACTCTTCATCAAGGCCACGTTGGAGCGCAGAAAAGCCGCGACCCGCTCTTCCGAAAGCTGGATGCAGCCGGCGGCGGCGCTGCGCTCGGCGGCGGCGCAGGTCAGCTCGAAGGCCTGCTCGACGGTCAGGTCATCGAGTCCCTCCATTTCGAGAATGCGCCCGTTAAAAATATTCTTCTTGTTCTTTTTCGGAACGGTCAGCAGGCCCTGGCCGATAGCCGCATAGGGCACGGCGTTGACAACGTCCCGCAGGGTAATGCCCGGCTGCAGGCTCCCCCTGAAGCGCACCAGCACCGATTCCGGCATATCCAGAGGCATGAAGCCGAGCGCGCCGGCAAAAGCCACCAGCCCCGACCCCGCCGGAAAGGATATGCCGACGGGAAAGCGCGTGTGTGAATCGCCGCCGGTGCCGACGGTATCGGGCAACAGCAGGCGATTGAGCCAGCTGTGAATGACGCCGTCTCCCGGGCGCAGTGCCACGCCGCCACGCTGCGACATGAATGCGGGCAGCGTGCGGTGCATTTTCACGTCGGCAGTCTTGGGATAGGCCGCCGTGTGACAGAAGGACTGCATGAACAGCGGCGTCTGAAATTTAAGGCAGGCCAGCTCCTTCAGTTCATCGGCCGTCATCGGCCCGGTGGTGTCCTGGGATCCGACGGTGGTCATGCGTGGCTCGCAGGCGGTTCCGGGCAGGACGCCGGGCAGGCCGCAGGCTCTGCCCACCAGTTTCTGTGCCAGGGTATAAGCCTGATCCGGTGGCGGCACGGGATTGTCCGGCCGGGTGAAAAAGCTTGCCGGCGCCAGGTCGAGAGCCTTTCGTGCCCTGTCGGTAAGCGCCCGACCGATGATCAGCGGGATGCGCCCGCCGGCCCGGTATTCGTCGGCCAGGGTATTGGGGGACAGGTCAAAAGTCGTCAGCAGCTTGCCTTCGGCATCCAGGATGCGGCCGGCCAGCGGTTCGATGATCACTTCATCGCCATGCGCAACTCGGTCGACGTCGGCACGGATCGGCAGCGCGCCGGAATCCTGCGCGGTGTTGAAGAAAATCGGCGCGATGGCGCCGCCGATAATCACCCCGCCGCGCCGTTTGTTGGGCACTCCGGGGATATCCTCGCCGATATGCCACAACAGGCTGTTGCAGGCCGATTTGCGGGACGAGCCGGTACCGACCACATCTCCGGCGAAAGCGATCTGGTGGCCTTCCCTGCGCCAGCGGGCGATGGTTTCGATGCCGCCGACGAAACGGCTGTGCCCCATGCTCAGAGCGTGCAGGGGGATATCCGGCCGGCTCCAGGCATCCCCTGCAGGGGAAAAATCGTCGGTGTTGATTTCGCCTTCAACCTTGAAAATCTTTACCCGAAGGCGGGCGGGGATTTCGGGGCGGGAGTGGAACCAGTCAGCCCGCGCCCAGCTTTCGATCACCTGCCGGGCAAAAACGTTCTCCGCCGCGAGCTTTTGTATGTCTTCAAAAGCATCGTAAACCAGAATCAGACCGCTCAGGGCACTGGCCGCCCGTGACGCCAGCTGGTCATCCCGCAGCGCCGCCATCAACGGTGCGATGTTGTATCCCCCGAGCATGGCGCCCAGCAGACGAATCGCGTCTTCCCTGCTGATCAGCGGGCTGCTCGCCACGCCGCCCAGGATTCGCCCCAGAAACTCAGCCTTGACCTGCGCCGACGGGTCGACGCCGGGAGATATGCGGTTTTCCAGCAGGTCAACCAGCAGGGCTTCGCGACCGGCAGGAGGAGCGGGCAGCAGGCGGCAGAGCTCCTGGGTCTGCGGCACATCCAGCGGCAGCGGCGGGATCCCCAGAGCGGCCCGCTCATCAACATGGTGCAGGTATTCATTGAGCATGGAATATCTCCTCGTATGTTTCAGGCATCGGAAACGGCCGATTGCCTACACCTGTTTAAATGTAAGGACATATGTGTATGCGGTCAAGCGCCGTCTGTCACCGCGCCGGATTTCCCCGCTGGTACTGAAACGCCCGCCCGGATCGGCTCCGGACGGGCGTTTGACAGCGTTTTTTGGAGAGATCTCACTAAGGCTGCATGTTCATTGCTGCTGATTCGGCGTAATGGTAATAGCGACCCGACGGTTCATCTGGCGGCCGGACTCGGTGTCGTTGCCGGCAATCGGCTTGCTTTCACCATAACCGACAGTCGTCAGTCGCGCCGGAGCGACGCCGTAACCGACCAGGACATTTTTAACCGATTCGGCACGTTGCCGGGACAGGGTCATGTTGTACTGTTCGCTGCCACTGCTGTCGGTGTGCCCGGCGATCAGGATATTGGTCTGCGGGTAGTTGTTGAGCACACCGGCCACCCGCTGCAGCTCGTCATAGCCTCCGGGCTTGACCGTATAGGAGTTGATATCGAACAGAAGATCGGACTTGAAGGTCACTGCGAGCACATCGGCGTCGCGCTGGATGCTGGCCCCTTCAACCCCGGCCAACTGCTGGCGCATGCTATTCTCCTGTTTTTCCATGTAGTTGGCGAAAAACCCGCCGGCCGTCCCCCCCAGCGCCGCGCCGATACCGGCGCCAATGAGAGTGCCTTCGGTGTCGCCACCGATCAGCTGACCAAGCCCGGCGCCGACAGCGGCACCGGTACCGGCGCCGACGGCCACGCCTTTCTGGGTACCTGTCATCGGCTGGCTGCAACCGGCCGCCAGCAGGGATATCAGCGCAAAAACCGTGAACATTTTTTTCATAAACTGCTCCTTCCATGAATGAATGGGTGGTAAGAACAAGCGTGCCGATCGCACAAATCATCTATCACATGGGTTGATTTCCGGCATGTATCCGCCCGGAAACGCCAGAGCGATACAGCGTGGTTTCATATGCAAGGCGAACCATTTTTCGTTGTGGCAGACAAACCCGCGGATTGACGCCGCCATGGCCAAAAGGGCCATTTCAGGATGAAAGCTAGCATGCTTCCCGGAAAAAGCAAAGTCTAATAATGGCGACACATTGCCCTCCGGAAAAAACCGTACGGGCTTTTTGCTTCGTGGACTCAGACGAAGAACAGGCCGATAAGTTTACCTGAAAAACGACGGGCATCCTCATCTGGATAACCACAACCCAATCAAGCAAAGTATAGCATCGCCTGGCCGCACCGTAACGAACACGAGGCGCCTTTTGCCGCCCGGCGTTTTGCGATGCAAGGGTTAAATCTTGAAACACGCTTGTTTTCCATGCTAGTTTGACAATTTGTGAAAAAGGGTATCTTTCTACAGAGGTGAACCGATGAAAATACAGAGACAACAGGTTGAGCACGTCGCGAAACTGGCACGGCTGGCCATGACGAAGGCGGAACTGGACACCCTGACGGGCGAGATGGACGCGATTCTCGATTATGTCGAAAAGCTCAATGAGCTGGACACGGACCATATCATCCCCACGGCCCATGCCGTGCCGGTGGAGAACGCCTTCCGCGAAGATGTCGCGGGCGCATCCATCGGCACCGAAAAGGCTCTGCTGAACGCTCCGGAAGCAGGAGGCGACTGCTTCGTCGTTCCCAAGGTCATCGAATAGGTTTCCGGCCCGCGGCAACCGGACGCCGCGGCTCCGTGCGACGCATACAAGATACAGGAGAGCAACATGGCATTAACGGATCTGACCATCCACGAACTGCAGACGCTGCTGAAAAACCGGGAAGTCTCTTCCCGCGAACTTACCGAAGCTTTTCTGACGCGCATCCAACTCACCGACGCCCAGATCGGTGCCTACATAACCCTTTGTGAAGAACCGGCCCTGAACAGCGCCGATGCCGCCGATGCGCGGCTGGCCGCCGGCAATGCCGCCGCACTGACGGGCATCCCGCTGGCGCTCAAGGATATTTTCGTTACCGCCGGGACCCGCACCACCTGCGCCTCAAGGATCCTCGACAACTTCATCCCCCCGTATGACGGCACCGCGGTGCGCCGGCTCAGGGAACAGGGGGCGGTGCTGCTCGGCAAGCTGAACATGGACGAATTCGCCATGGGCAGTTCCAATGAAAACAGCGCCTTCGGCACGGTCAGAAACCCCTGGAATCAGGCATGCGTGCCCGGCGGGTCGTCGGGCGGGTCGGCTGCCGCCGTGGCGGCGCGCCAGGCGGTGGCGACCCTGGGCACGGACACCGGCGGATCGATTCGCCAGCCGGCCTCCCACTGCGGCGTGGTCGGGCTCAAACCGACCTACGGCCGGGTGTCGCGCTACGGCGTCATCGCCTACGCCTCCTCCCTCGATCAGGTCGGACCGCTGACCCGCGACGTGGAAGACTGCGCCATCATGCTCGGCGCGGTGGCCGGTTACGACCCCGCCGACTCGACTTCCGTCAACCTGCCGGTGCCGGATTATCAGGCTGCGCTCCGTCAGGGAATCAAGGGCCTGCGCATCGGTCTGCCCAGGGAATATTTCATCGAAGGGCTCGATAAAGACATCCGGCAGTGCGTCGACAAAGCCATCGCCACCCTGCGGGAACTCGGCGCCGAACCGGTGGAGGTCTCCCTGCCCCATACCGAATACGCCGTGGCCTGTTACTACCTCATCGCCACCGCCGAAGCTTCCAGCAACCTGGCCCGCTACGACGGCGTGCGTTACGGCCGGCGTGTGGATGAGGGGCGAGGCCTGATCGACATGTATATGCAGAGCCGCGCCGCCGGCTTCGGACCCGAGGTCAAACGCCGCATCATGCTCGGCACCTACGCCCTGTCATCGGGTTATTACGATGCCTACTATCTCAAGGCCCAGAAAGTGCGGACCCTGATCCGCCAGGACTTCCTCGACGCGTTCCATCAGGTCGATGTCATTCTCACGCCCGTGGCGCCGACACCGGCATTTCGCATCGGCGAAAAAACCGCGGATCCGCTGCAGATGTACCTGTCGGACATCTTCACCATTCCGGTCAACCTCGCCGGCACCTGCGGCATCAGCGTGCCCTGCGGTTTCTCCCGGAACGGCCTGCCCATCGGCATGCAGCTCGTCGGCCGGCCGTTTGACGAGGCAACGATCCTGAAGACCGCCCATGCCTACGAGCAGGCAACCGACTGGCACCGTCACAAGGCGCCTCTGTAGCCTCGGCATCGACCATGATATTCGTGCAGCAACGGGCCGGAACCGCCCGCTGCCCGCATGCGGAAGGAATCGACCATGAAATCGCGCTATGAAGTTGTCATCGGACTGGAAGTCCACGTTCAGCTCACCACCCAAACCAAAATCTTCTGCAACTGTTCCACGGCCTTCGGCAACCAGCCCAACAGCCAGACCTGCCCGGTATGTCTCGGCCTGCCCGGCGCTTTGCCGGTGCTCAACCGCAAGGTGGTGGAATACGCCATCAAGACCGGCCTGGCCACCAACTGCGGCATCACCCCACGCTCCATCTTCGCCCGTAAAAACTACTTTTATCCGGACCTGCCCAAAGGCTACCAGATTTCCCAGTTCGAACTGCCGATCTGTGAACACGGGCGTCTCGATATCGAGGTGGATGGCCGATCCAAATCGATCGGCATCACCCGCATCCACATGGAGGAAGACGCCGGCAAACTGCTGCACGACAGCGGCGACACCTCTCGGGTCGATCTCAACCGCGCCTGCACGCCACTGCTGGAGATCGTCTCCGAACCGGACATGCGTTCCTCCGACGAGGCCATCGCCTACCTGAAAAAACTGCATCAGATCGTGGTCTATCTTGGCGTCTGCGACGGCAACCTGGAGGAAGGCTCTTTCCGTTGCGACGCCAACGTATCGATCCGCCCCTGGGGGCAGAAGGAATTCGGCACCCGCGCCGAACTCAAAAACATCAACTCCTTCCGCTTCATCAAGCAGGCCATCGACTACGAGATCGAGCGCCAGACTGACATCCTCGATGACGGCGGCAGGGTGGTGCAGGAAACCCGCCTGTTCGACACCGCCAGCGGCACCACCCGCTCCATGCGCGGCAAGGAAGAAGCCCACGACTATCGTTACTTCCCCGATCCCGACCTGGTGCCGCTCATGGTTTCGGCCGACCTGGTGGAGCAGATGCGCCGTGAGCTGCCCGAGCTGCCCGAAGCCAAGATCGCCCGCTTTATCGGCGAGCTCGGCCTCGCCCGATACGATGCCGAAGTGCTGGCCGCCGACCGCGCCATGGCCGAATACTACGATGCCCTGGTGGTGCTCAACGGCAATGCCAAGCTGTGCGCCAACTGGGTGATGGGCGAGCTGCAGCGCGCCCTGAACGATTCGGGCATGCGTGTCGCCGACTGCCCGGTAACCCCGCCGATGCTGAACGGCATGCTCAGGCGTATCGACGACAATACCATCTCCAACAAAATCGCCAAGACCGTCTTCGATGCCATGTGGCAGAGCGGCAAGGACGCTGACGCCATTATCGGGGAACAGGGTCTGAAGCAGGTCACCGACACCGGGGCCATCGAAGCCGCCATCGACGCTGTGCTGGCCGCCAATCCCGGTCAGGTCGAGGAATACCGCGCCGGCAAGGACAAGCTGATAGGCTTTTTCGTCGGCCAGGTCATGCGCGCCACCAAGGGCAAGGCCAATCCCGCGGCCCTGAACGAGCTGCTCAAGAAAAAACTGGCGGGGGAGTGAACCAGCTGCTTTTTACAGGAGTTGTCCATGTCCATCAGACCCATTGAATATCGGGACGGAGCGATCCGCATGATCGATCAGCGCCTGCTGCCGACGCAGGAGGTGTGGATCCGATACCGCGACTATCAAAGCGTGGCCGAAGCCATACGCAGCATGGTGGTTCGCGGCGCGCCCGCCATCGGCGTGGCGGCGGCCTTCGGCGTCGCTTTCGGCGCCCGCGACATCGCGGCGGCCGGCTTCGGAGAGTTTTACGCCGAACTGGAAAAGGTGTGCGCCACCCTGGCCGCTACCCGGCCCACGGCCGTCAACCTGTTCTGGGCGCTGGACCGCATGCGGACCCGCGCGCGACAGCTGGCCGGCAGCCCCCTCGACGACATCCGCACAGAGCTGCTGAACGAAGCGCTGGCTGTCGCCGCCGAGGACGAGGCCAGCAACCGCGCCATGGGCCGCCACGGCGCGGTACTGATCCCCGACGGTGCACGGATACTGACCCATTGCAACGCCGGCGCGCTGGCCACCGGTGGCTACGGAACGGCTCTGGGCGTGATCCGGGCCGCGGTGGAAAGCGGCAAAAGCGTCAGCGTACTGGCGGATGAAACGCGGCCGTTTCTGCAGGGCGCCCGCCTGACGGCCTGGGAGTTGCACAAGGATGGCATCCCTGTCACGCTGATCTGCGACAACATGGCCGGCGCGCTCATGCGCCAGGGAGAAATCGACGGCGTCATCGTGGGCGCCGACCGCATTGCCGCCAACGGCGATGTGGCCAACAAGATCGGCACCTACAGCGTCGCGGTTCTGGCCAGAGAACACGGCCTGCCCTTCTATGTCGCCGCGCCGCTGTCGACCATCGACCGCAACATTGCCGACGGCGACCAGATCCCTATCGAGGAGCGGGACGCCATCGAGGTCACCCACTGCGGCGCCACCCGTCTGGCTCCGGAAGGCATCCGGGTGCGCAATCCCGCTTTCGATGTCACTCCGGCACGGCTGGTGACCGCCATCATTACCGAGCGCGGGGTGGTTCGTGGCGATTACGTCGCCGGGCTGGCCCAGCTTTTCAGGGAGCATCGCTGAGCCATGAGCCCGGAGCAACTGTCGGCCCGACTGGAATCCCTTTGTGTCCAGGGAGATGAAAAAACCCTGGCCACCGTTGCCACCGATCTCGGTTTTTCCGAGGGTTCCAAAACAGCCGCCAATCTTCTGTGTCTCTACCCCTGGGCGGGCAACGGCGCCGCGCTCGCGCGCCTTGCCCGCCAGGCGTTGACCGCGGCCGACCCCGACCAGGCTCTAAACGGTCTCGAACGTCTGGCGGGGATGCTGTCCCCGCTGGACCGGCAGGACCTGTTTTCCCGAAACGAAGCGTGCGGCATGCTGCTGGTGATGCTCGGCGCATCGACCTTCCTGACCAATATCCTGTGCCGGCGCCCGGCCCTGTGTCGCCCACTGTTTGTCGATGACCAACTGCTGCGGGGCAAGGACTTCGACCGCATGCTTGCCGAGCTTCAGCAAACCGCGCCGGGTCCCGGAAATTTCCCGGAACTGCAGAAACAGCTGCGGCTGTACAAACAACAGGAAATCCTGCGCATTGCCGGCCGGGATCTTAACGGACTGGCCTGCCTGACGGAAACCACCGCCGAACTGTCCGACCTGGCCGCAGCCTGCCTGCAGCGCGCCGTCGACATCTGCGGCAACCTGCTGCAGGCGGAACACGGGGTGCCCCTTGTCGCGCCGTCCGCGGATGCGCCGGCCGCCCGTGCTGAATTCGTGGTTCTCGCCATGGGTAAATTCGGCGGCCGCGAACTCAATTTCTCCTCCGACATCGACCTGATTTACTGCTATTCGAATGATCGCGGCACCACAACCGGCATTCCGGACGAGCACGGAGGCTTGAAAAACCAGCTGATATTGCATCAGTATTTCGTCAAACTGGCGGAACTGGTCACCCGCGCCATCGGTCAGCGCACCGAAGACGGGGTGGTCTTCCGGGTCGATCTCAACCTGCGCCCGGAGGGCAGGAGCGGCGAAGTGGTCAACTCGCTGCGCGGCACCGAATCCTATTACGAAAACTGGGGACAGAGCTGGGAGCGCTGCGCCATGCTCAAGGCCAGGCCGGTGGCGGGCTGTCTGGAACTCGGCGAGGAACTGCTGCACTATCTGGATCCATTCATCTACCGGCGCTACCTCGATTACACCATGATCGAGGATCTGAAAATAATGAAGCAGAAGATCGACCGCAACCTGACCCGTGAAAGGGAGGGCGAGCTCAATCTGAAGCTTGGTCAGGGCGGCATTCGGGAAATCGAGTTTTTTATTCAGGCCATGCAGTTGATCCATTCCGGCAAACATCCGGGCCTGCGCGAACGGAATTCCCTCAAGGCACTGAGCCTGCTGCGCCGCGAAGGCCTCGTCGATGAAGAAACCTACGATATTCTGTCAGCCGCCTACGTATTTCTGCGCAACACCGAACATCGCATCCAGGTAGAGCAGGAGCGGCAGACCCACAACCTGCCGCGCAACCCCCGCGAGCTGCAACTGCTGGCGCGGCGCTGCGGCCATGTCGATGGCTCCGCATTCCTCAGTGAGCTGGAGCATCACCGTGCCGGGGTGAAGGCGATCTATCACGACCTTTTCTATACCGGAGAGGAGGAAGCCGCCGCCGAGGTCGGCCGCGAGGTGCGCATGCTGCTCGACCCTGCCCTCGACAGCGATCTGGCCAAGGATGTCCTTGAGGAAAAAGGTTTCGGCAACCCGGATGCCGCCTATGAAAATCTGCTGACCCTGCGGGACGGGCCACCCTTCGTGCGCCTGTCCGCCCTGGGGCGCCGGCATCTGGAGCGGATCGCGCCGCTGCTGCTGCAGGAATGTCTCGATTCCCCCGAGCCGGACATGGCGCTGGGCAATCTGGAACGCTTCCTGTCGGGGCTGCATGCCCGCGCCACCTTTTACGCCCTGCTGGCCGAAAACCGGCAGATCCTCAAGCTGCTCATCTCCCTTTTCGGCACCAGCCAGTTTCTGTCGCGCAATCTCATTTTGCATCCTGAAATCCTCGATATGCTGGTGGCCCGGGCTCACGCCGTGGAGCGCAAGTCCCGTGCCGACATGGAACAGGATCTCGGACGTCTGCTGCAACTGGCACCCGACTACGAGAGCCGGCTCGACGCCCTGCGGCACTTCCGCAACGAGGAGTTCCTGCGCATAGCGCTCAACGACCTGCACGGCCGCATGCCTCCCCAGGAAGGCCCGCGGCAGCTCACGCAACTGGCCGAGGTGCTTCTCGACAAGGCGGTGTCCATCGCCCGACAGGAACTGCTGCCGCGCTTCGGGCTGCCCATGTGCCGGCAACAGGACGGTTCCCTTGCGGAAGCCGGTTTTGTCATCATCGGCATGGGCAAGCTTGGCGGCCGGGAGATCACCTACCACTCGGAGCTGGACATTATTTTCATCTTTGAGGGGGAAGGAACAACGGTCGCAGCACCGCAAACCGATCCGCGGCGGTTTCGCCGGCGCGACAACCGGGAATATTTTGCCCAACTGGCGCAGCGCATTATTTCCATCCTCAGTCTCACCACCCGTGAAGGGTATGTCTACCGGCTCGATACCCGGCTGCGCCCTTCCGGTCACCAGGGCCCCCTGGTCACCAGCCTGGACGCCTACCGCGCTTACCACGCGTCTTCGGCCCAGCTGTGGGAGCGGCAGGCTCTGATCAAGGCCAGGGTGGTGGCCGGCACGGGGCCTCTGGCCGACCGCGTCGCTACCTACAACCGGGATATTGTTTATCATCAGCCCCTGCCCGCCGGTCACCGGAATGAAATTTACCAGCTGCGCCAGCGCATGGAGCAGGAACTTGCCCGGGAAAATGGCGGCCGCCTCGACATCAAAACCGGCCGGGGGGGTATGCTCGATGTCGAATTTCTGGTTCAGTACCTGCAGTTGCTGCATGGTGGCGGGCACCCGTCACTGCAGACGCCCAATACCCTTGAAGCCCTCAAGGCACTGCGCCGCGACGGGCTGCTGGAAAAAACCGAATACCGTCTGCTGGCGGGGGGATACCAGTTCCTGCGCCGGCTGGAGAGTCGCCTGCGGCTGGTCCACGATCAATCCATCAACACTTTTTCCGGTGACAGCGCCACCCTGGCAAAGCTGGCACGGCGCCTTGGCTATGAGCAGGCCGGCGCCGACCGGCAACTCATGGCCGCCTACCACAACGCCACCGAAAATATCCGCGCCATTTTCAACCGCTGCCTGGGTGCCGGCAACAGCCGCGAGAGCTGAATCCCGGCGGCGCCCCCCCTCCCTTCAATCCGGACACCAGCGGAAACGCTACGATGAAGGCTTCAGTCGATGCGAATTCGCCGGCCCTCAAACCCGACGGTCTGTCCGGAGCGGATTTTACACCTTTTGCGCAATTCCACCTGACCGTCAACCGTTACCTGCCCCTGAGCCACGGCCGTTTTCGCCATGCCGCCGCTACCGCACAGCCCCGTCACCTTCAACAGGCTGCAAAGTTCGATAAATTCCTGTCCCCGCAATTGGAAAATCTCCATGATCTGCTGTGTCCCCCTTATGGAATGCGTGCGAAACCGGCTGTCATTATGCCCGCGGCCCACCTTGCGGTCAATCGCAAGTCAGGGGCAAATGCGGGCTTGCGGTCCCGGTGCCGCCTGTGGTACCAATGCCAAAATTTTGTACCTGGAGAGACACCATGATTCACCTTACCAATATCACCAGACAACACGGATCACAGATCCTTTTCGATGGGGCCAGCTTTCAGATACCCGCCGCGACACGCACCGGCCTGGTCGGCCCCAACGGTGCCGGCAAGACCTCCATTTTCCGCCTGATCACCGGCGAGGAAATGCCGGACCGCGGTGAAATCAGCTGCGCAAAGAAAGCCGTCATAGGCTATTTTTCCCAGGATGTCGGCGAAATGTCCGGACGCTCCGCCCTTGAAGAGGTCATAGCCGCATCGGCGCGCACCGTGGAACTCGGACGGAGAATCCGCGAAATGGAAACGGCCATGTGCGAACCGATGCCGGACGATGCCCTGGCAGACCTGCTGGAGCGTTACGGCGACGCCCATCAGGAATTTGAACACCGCGGCGGCTACGAGCTTGAAAACCGTGCCAAAGCGGTTCTGGCCGGCCTCGGCATCGATCCGCAGGCCCAGGCGCGGCCGGTTGAATCGTTCAGCGGCGGCTGGAAAATGCGTATCGCCCTGGCCAGAATCCTGACCCTGAATCCGGATGTACTGCTGCTCGACGAACCGACCAACCATCTCGATGTCGAATCGATCGTCTGGCTGGAGAGCTGGCTGGCGGAAGAATACAGTGGCGCGCTGCTAATGACCAGTCACGACCGCGACTTCATGAACCGGCTGGTAAGCCGCATCGTGGAAGTCGGCAACGGCACCATCACCACCTACGGCGGCAACTACGACTTTTATCTGCGCGAACGCGAAATCCGCCGTGAGCAGCTGCTGGCCAGCTTCCGCCGCCAACAGGAGATGCTGGCCAAGGAGGAAGAATTCATCGCGCGTTTCGCCGCCCGCGCTTCCCATGCGGCGCAGGTCCAGTCACGGGTCAGAAAGCTGGAAAAAATCGAGCGCATCAAACTGCCGCCGGAGCAGAAGGTGGTTCGCTTCGAATTCACGGAACCGCCCCGCAGCGGCGACGACGTCGTCGTCATGCAGGATCTCGGCAAGACCTGGGATCTCCCCGAAGGCGGCGGCAAGTCTGTATTCGGCGGCGTGTCGGGCCTCATCCGGCGCGGCGAAAAAATCGCCGTGGTCGGGGTCAACGGTGCCGGCAAGTCGACCTTTCTCAAGGTTCTGGCAGGACACACCGCCCCCTCGGCCGGTGCGGTGACTATCGGTGCCAACGTGCATGCCGGTTATTTCAGTCAGCATGCCATGGATATCCTCGACCCGGGCAGAACCGTTCTGGAAACGATCAGCGAGGCCCTGCCCACGGCCAGCGTCGGGGTGGTGCGCAACCTCTGCGCCGCCTTTCTGTTTCAAGGTGACGATGTGGATAAACGCATCGAGATCTTGTCCGGAGGCGAAAAGAGCCGCGTGGTGCTGGCTACCCTGCTGGCCCGGCCGCTCAATCTCCTGATTCTCGACGAACCGACCAACCATCTGGATATCGTGTCCCGCGAAGTCCTTCTGGATGCGCTGAAACGGTTTGGCGGCACCGTGGTGCTGGTCAGCCATGACCGGCATTTTCTGCGCAGCCTGGTCGACCGTGTTTATGAAATCGACCACGGCCGCATGCTGGCCTATGAAGGTGATTACGATTATTACCTGCAAAAATCCGGGCAGGAAGCCGTTTCTATCACTCAGGCCGTTTAAAACGGCAAGCTTGTGTCCATCCGGAGGCCCGCCATGGACACAAGCCGGGCCTTGACGTGATGCTCCGGAAAAGGATAAACAAAGGTCTAACCGTTCGGCGTCAGGTATCAAGTTCCATTGGCAATGACGCCGGCAGACATCTGTTGGAGGGCTGCATGAAAAAAATTCTTGTTCTGCACGGGATCAACCTGAACATGTTCGGCAAGCGCGATGCAGCCCATTACGGGACCATCACTCTGGCCGAGATCGACGCCCGCATCGCCGCATGGGCGACCGGTCTCGGCGTCGAGGTCGAGTGTTTTCAAACCAATAGCGAAGCCGACATGGTCGAGCGCATTCACCGCGCCCACGGGGAACAGGTCGCCGCCGTGGTCATCAATGCCGGTGCCTGGACCCATTACAGTTACGGCATTGCCGACGCGCTTGGCATCCTCAACATCCCCATCGTGGAGGTGCACATGTCCAACATCCATGCCCGTGAAGCGTTCCGCCAGCATTCGGTCATCGCCGCGCTGGCAAAGGGGCAGATTTGCGGGTTCGGCGCAGAGAGCTATCATCTCGGCCTGCTCGCCGCCGCAAGCCTGATCCAGGACAACGACTGACACCTTCACGGCGCCGTATCCGTACCGGCGGAAAAACGTCCCCCCTGAAAAACAAATCCTGTTGTTTCATTGCAAAGGGCCCCCGTCCATCGACGGGGGCCCTTTGCAAAAATCAAAGCGGTAACCCCTGTCAGAGCAGCTGGTTCACCGCATCGATAGCGGCCTGGTAATCGGGTTCCTCCACGACCTCCCTGACCAGCTGGAAATATTTCAGCGTCCCGTTGCGATCGATGACCAGTACGGCCCGTGCCAGAAGTTTGAGTTCCTTGATCAGCAGACCGTAATCGAGGCCGAAAGCGCGTTCCTGGTAGTCGGACAGGGTTTTGACCCGTTCGATGCCGGCATTGCCGCACCAGCGCGCCTGGGCAAAGGGCAGATCGACACTGACGGTGTAAACCACGACGTCATCGGGCAACTCGGCCGCCTGCTGATTGAAGCGACGGGCCATGGTATCGCACACCGGAGTGTCGAGGGACGGCACTACCGTGACCAGGCGAATTTTCCCGGCCGTGTCGGCCAGCGCCACGGGCTGCAGGTCGTTGCCGACCAGGGTAAAAGCAGGGGCGGCGGTTCCCACTTTCAGAGCTGGACCGACCAGCGTCAGGGGATTGCCTTTAAATGTCACCAGTCCTGTACGTTCTTCGGGCATGGGTATACTCCTTTGTATGGGTTGATTCGACTTATCAAGAGTATCGCATGCATATGCATCGTCAAACAGTTCAGACGAACGGCAGCGAAGGCAATCCCTTTCAGGCGCCTTTTTCTCCGCACAATCCGCAGCGGCTGCAACCGGGACCGCAGGGCGGGGTCGGTTCGCCGCGCCGGGCGCGATCGTATTCGGCCCGCAGGAAGCTGCGCGGCACCCCCTGATCGATGATTTCCCAGGGCAGCTTTTCATCTTCGGAGCGTTCCCTCGTCACGTAAAATCCCGCGTCGAGTCCTTCGCGGCGGCAGGCCGCAGCCAGGGAATCCCCCGCGGCAAGGTGCGGCAGCAAACGGCCAGTGCGGCGATCGCCCCGGGACAGCAACGCCTGAAGTTCCGAGGACTTGAGGGATTCACAGATGAGGCTGGTGTTGGGCATGCGCCCGACCTGGCGTTTCAGATACTGCAGCTTTTTTTTGAGGGACGCGACCGGTTCCATGGCCGCCCACTGCAACGGCGTGAACGGTTTGGGAATAAACGGATTGACGGACAAGGTCAGGTTACCGAGCCGGCCCCGCCGGCGTCCGGCATCTAGCCATACCTGCCGGATGTCTTGCGCGAGCCGCAGCAGGCTTTCAATGTCCTCAAAGGTTTCGGTGGGCAGGCCGATGAGAAAATAGAGTTTCAGATTGGGAATGCCCCCTTCGGCGATAAGGCGGGTGGCGGCAAGAATCTGCGCCTCGCTGAGACCCTTGTTGATAAAATCGCGAAGCCGCTGACTGCCGGCCTCGGGGGCGATCGCCACGGTGCGGTGACCGGATGCCGCCATCGCTTCGATATCACCGGCTGTCAGCGAATCGATGCGCACGCTGGCCACCGAAATGTGGCCGCCAGCCTGAAGAATCTGCTGGGCGATGGCGCCGATTTCACTATGATCGGCAACCGCCGGGCTTACCAGCCCCACCCGTTGCCGGTGCGCCAGGCCCTCTTCGATGATGGGCCGCAAACCGGCAGCGGAGCGCTCGCGAGGCGGCAGGTAGATATAGCCGGCCGCACAAAAGCGGCATTTGCGGGAGCAACCGCGCGACACCTCGACCAGGGTCATATCGCCGAACTCGGTATCGTCGGCATAGACGCAGGTGCGGCTGGGATGGTCGTCAAGGCGTCGCAGCCATTGGCGCCGGACATGTTCGGGAGCCCCCGCGCAGGACACCATGCTGGCAAGGGTTCCATCCTCGGTGTAATTCACCCGGTACAGGGAAGGGACATAGATCCCCGGCAGCCGGGCCAGATCGGCCAGCATTGCCGCCCGGGTTTCGTCCGTCCGGCGCAATCTGTCCAGAAACGGGGCCAGCAGAACCTCGGCTTCACCGACGGCAAAACAATCCATGATGCCCGCCAGCGGCTCCGGATTCAGAAACGCACAGACGCCGCCGCACAGCACCAGAGGATATTTATCCTGCCGCTCCTCTGCGAACAGCGGCATGCGCGCCAACCCGAAGATGTGCGGCAGGTTGAGATAATCGTTTTCGAAGGAGAGGGAAATAGCGACGAGGTCAAACTCTTCGAGAAACCGCCCTGATTCCAGAGAAAACAACGGATAGCCGGTTTTGCGATGTTCCGCCAGATCTTCGAGGTCCGGCAGAAAAAACCGCTCGCACAGCGCATCGTCGCGCCGGTTGATCCACTCGTAGACGGTCTGGAACCCCAGGTTGCTCATGGCCTGATGGTAGACATTCGGGTATATCAGAGCCACCGCCAGTCGCCCGCCCCATGGCCTGGAGGGCAGCCCGCGCTCGGCAGCCAGGCGGCGCTGTGCTTTGTCCAGAAGCTTTCGTGACATGCATTTCTCCCGAAACGACAACAAGCGGGAAGCGATCTTCCGCCCGTTGTGGTGATGCCCGGCGCTGTCCATCGGCACCCATGCGTCGGAGCGGCTATCTTAATCCAGAGCGGTTCTGGTGAAAACCCGAAGCGTAAGAATCGAAGGACCTTCGTGGAAAAGCATGCTTCGGTGATCGCGACCTCGGCAAAAACCTTGAAGCCGGCAGCTTGAAAAAACGGGGGAACCGTCTCAGGCTCCCCCGTCTGGGAATCATCGGATACTACAAATTCTGGGAACAGCGACCCACCGCCTGCCGGCATCACCGACAGACCCCGACCGGCGCGTTCGGAAAAGCGGACACAGGGCGGAGATCCCCGCATCCGGCCGATCCGGACCTGACGCGTCTGGGCCGATGGCCGACCGGATCAGTCGACCCGCTTGCGCATAAAGGTAGGGATGTCGTACTCGTGCTCATCCCCGAGCGTGGTGCGGAACGCCTTTGGCGCCTCTTTCTGCCGGTCACGGATGAAGGTCGGCAGATCACGGTCGACCTTGTCGAGTCCGGCGATGGCCCGGCTGCGCAAGTCCTCGACGTTGCGGCGCCCTTTTTCGAAGGAATCGCCGAAACCGGTCGCGATGGCGGTGATCTTGATGCGGTCGCCCATATCCTCATTGATCACCAGGCCGATAATGATGTTGGCCTCTTCGTGCACCTTGTCGTGGATGATGCTGGAAGCTTCGTCGAACTCCTCCATGGTCATGTTGGAGGATGCGGTGATGTTGACCAGCACACCCTTGGCGCCGGAGATATCGATATCCTCCAGCAGCGGGCTGCTGATGGCTTTCTGGGCGGCTTCCGCGGCACGGCGCTCGCCTTCGGCAAGACCGATGCCCATCATGGCCATGCCGCGCTCGCTCATGACCGCCTTGACATCGGCAAAGTCGACGTTGATCAGGCCACTGGTCGTGATCAGCTCGGAGATGCCCTGCACCGCCTGTCTGAGCACGTCGTCGGAGGGCTTGAAGGCATCGAGAATGCTGGTGTTTTTACCGGAAAGACCGAGCAGGCGGTCGTTTGGAATGACAATCAGGGAATCGACCACGTTTTTCAGGTTATCGATACCCTGCGCCGCCTTTTTCATGCGCTGCTTGCCTTCGCGGCTGAACGGCTTGGTCACCACCGCCACCGTCAGAGCACCCTGCTCCTTGGCGACTTCGGCGATGATCGGAGCCGCCCCGGTACCGGTCCCCCCCCCCAGGCCGGCAGCGATGAACACCATGTCGGCGCCTTCCAGGATCTCGGCCAGGCGCGAACGGTCTTCCTCCGCCGCGTCACGGCCGACCTCGGGATTGGCGCCGGCGCCGAGGCCCTTGGTCAGCTTGCCGCCGATCTGCAGTTTGACCGGTGCCCGGCTTTTACGCAACGCCTGGGCGTCGGTATTGGCGGCCACGAAATCGACCCCTTCCAGCTCCGCCATGATCATGGTGTTGACGGCATTGTTGCCGCCGCCACCGACGCCGATCACCTTGATTTTTGCGGTCTGGTCGATGTTTTCATCGAATTCGAACATGATATGATCCGACATAAATCCCTCCGATTCCCTTGTAGACCGGATCTCTCCGTAACCCGGCCGCGTTGATTAAAGCGCTGCCCCGCCGTGCTCAGAAAAACTCCACAAACCATTCCTTCATGCGACGGAAAACCCGATCGAACAGGTTATCCGTGCTCGCTTTGTTGAACTTGGGCGCACCGCCGCAACGCGCCCCGTATTTGATCAGACCGACCCCGGTGGCATAAATGGGCGAGTTGACCACATCGGTCAGGCCGCCGATGCCCTGCGGCAAGCCGCGGCGCACCGGCAGGTTGAAAATCTGTTCGGCCATTTCCGGCATGCCGGGCAGGATGCAACTGCCCCCGGTCAGCACGATGCCGGAAGCGAGCAGATCCTCCAGGCCGCTCTTGATGATTTCACGCTGCACCAGGGTAAAGATCTCCTCGACCCGCGGTTCAAGAATTTCGGCCAGCAGATGCCGTGACAGGATGCGCGGTTCACGCCCCCCCACAGAGGGCACCTCGATGGTTTCATCCTTGCCGACCATCGAGGTCATGGCGCAGCCGTATTTCTGTTTGATCACCTCGGCTTCCGCCATGGGGGTGCGCAGCCCGACGGCGATATCGTTGGTCAGATGGTTGCCTCCCAGCGACAGCACCGAGGTGTGCTTGATGGCGCCGTCCACAAAAATGGCAATATCGGTGGTGCCGCCGCCGATATCGACGATGGCCACGCCGAGATCCTTTTCGTCCGGAGACAGCACCGCTTCGGACGAAGCCAGCTGTTCCAGCACGATATCGGCCACTTCCACATCGGCTTTGTAGCAGCTGCGCACGATATTCTGGGCACTGGCGGTGGCCGAAGTCACGATATGCACCTTGGCTTCAAGGCGCACGCCGCACATGCCGAGGGGGTCGAGAATGCCGTCCTGGTCGTCGATGATATATTCCTGCGGCAGGGTATGGATGACTTCGCGGTCCATGGGGATGGCGATAGCCCTGGCCGCGTCGAGCACCCTGCGGATATCGTCATGGGTCACTTCCCGCGTCTTGATGGCGATGACGCCCTGGGAATTGAATCCGCGGATATGGCCTCCGGCGATACCGGCATACACGCTGTCAATCTTGCAGTCAGCCATCAGTTCGGCATCGTTGAGAGCCTTGCGAATCGCCTCGACGGTACTTTCTATGTTGATCACCACGCCCTTGCGCAATCCGCGCGAAGGGCTGGTGCCAATGCCGACGATATCCAGACCTTCTTCGGTCTGATGGCCGACAATGGCGCAAATCTTGGTGGTGCCGATATCCAGGCCTACGATCAGGCTGTTTTTGTTATTGCTCATGTGCGTGCCTTCCCCCTTGGTATCTAACCCTTGCCTCTTGCCTCGCCGGTTTCCAGCTTGACGATAACCCGCCGCGCGACATTCAGGTCGATGTAATCGATGATCCCCAGCCGTGTTGCCAATTGGGGAAAAATTTTCTCGAGGCGATCCAGCTTGGCACTGAAACCATCGTGTCCCAGGCGCACCGGCACACCGCCTTTGCAAGTATAAAGCGTAATGCCGCAGGTGTCGTCAAGTTTTAATTCGGAAACGTCCGCCGGCCTGAATACCTTGCGGTGCTCCAGTTCTTCCAGCAGCCGGATCGCTTCGTTGAGTCGCTGCAGGGTCGCATCCCTGTGCTCCAGCAGCGCCTGGCGCTCGATGCCGGAAATCACCGGAAAATTCAGACCATCGCCCCGTTCCAGGCGCTTGAAGATCTGCCCCGAAGCGTCAACGTAATACAGATAGTCGAGACGCACGATAGCTTTCGGGGTGCGCTCCTCGACCCGGATGACGAGTTGATCGGGAAACATGCGCCGCACCCTGGCCTCGGCGATCCAGGGATTTTGCTCGATGCGCCGGCCGATACGTTGCAGATCGAGTTCGAAAATATTGGCTCCGGCACGGACATCCGAAAGGGCGAGTATTTGCTTGCCGGGAATCCGGCGGTTGTTCTCCACCCGGATGTTCTCGATCCGGAAAAAATCGGAAGAGGACAGCGTCTGGCCGGCAAAGCGGGCGCCGGCAACCACCAGCGCCGCGCTGGCCAAGGTCAGGACAATCAAAAGTCCGCCGGTCAAAAGGCGGCGCCAGGGAACAACCCGGCGCGGCTTCCTGAAATGATTGCCTTTGCCCTTGGAACGCCGCTGTTTAGGGGGGGCCATATTCACCATGCTCACCTACCCTCTCCGGAAAATGTCTGGCTGAAGCAAGCTATTTCCTCAGAGCGGCACCTTCGAGAATGCGCTCCACCAGTTCATCGAAAGACAGACCGGCGGCCTGGGCCGCCTTGGGCAGCAGACTGGTTTCGGTCATACCCGGAATGGTATTGACCTCCAGACAGTAAAAATCCGTATCGGTCACCATGAAATCGACCCGCGCGGCGCCCTGGCAACCGACCGCCCTGAAAACCCTGACGGCGGCTTCCTGCAGTGCCAGATAAGTCGCCTCCGGCAAGGGTGCGGGCAGCAGATATTCGGTTTCACCCGGCGTATACTTGGACTGGTAGTCGTAAAATCCGCCCTTGGGTACCACCTGGATCACCGGCAACGGCTGACCATCGAGAACGCCCACTGTCACTTCGGCACCGGCAATGAACTGTTCCACCAGCACCAGGTCATCGTGCCGGAAAGCCTCCGCCAGACCTTCCTCCAGAGCGCGCCGGTCGTTGGCTATGCTGATGCCGATGGTGGAGCCTTCCCGGGCCGGCTTGACCACCAGGGGATAATCCGGCAGGTTGTCCGCAATAACATCGCCCTGGCGCAGCTCCGCAAACGCGGGGGTAACGATGCCATGGTAACAGAGCATCTTCTTGGTGGCCACCTTGTCCATGGCCAGGCTGGAAGCGAGCACGCCACTGCCGGTATAGGGAATGCCACATAGTTCCAGCAATCCCTGAACGGTGCCGTCCTCGCCGAAACGGCCATGCAGGGCAATGAATACCACCTCGGCACCGGCCCGCTCCAGTTGAGCCGGAAGATCCCGCCCGGCATCGATTTCAACAATCTGATAACCGCAGCGCTGCAATGCCTGACCGATGGCGCGGCCGGTGCGCAGCGATACGTCCCGCTCCGCCGAAAGTCCCCCCATTAATACCGCAATCTGCTTTTGTTTCAATTCCTGGCGCTGCATTTTGTCTCCCATTTCTGTTTGGTCGGGGACCCGCAAGGGCCGTCAGGCGTCGCCCACCACCTGTACTTCCGGTTCAAGCAGGATGCCGGTTTGTTCCCGGACTATTCTCTGAATCTCGGCGATCAGGGCCAGCACGTCCGAAGCCCTGGCGCCGCCGCGATTTACAATGAAATTGGTATGTTTTTCCGAAACCTCGGCATTGCCCACCGCGTACCCCCGCAGTCCGGCCCTGTCGATGAGTTTCCAGGCCTGCTCGCCTGGCGGGTTTTTGAACACCGAACCGGCGTTGGGCTTGCCGACGCCCTGCGCCTTGCGCCGGTTCTGCAGGCGGCTCTGAATGCGCTGCTCCAGCCATTGCGGGTCCGCGGGCTGAAACCGCAGCAGCGCCGCGGCGACAATCCGCCCATGCGGTAGCGCTGCCCGGCGGTAGCCCAGGTCGAGGCGTGCCGCGCTGCAGATTTCGATACCGTCCGGTCCGGCCAGAGAAACCGTCTCCAGAACTCCGGCGATGTCCTGGCCGCCAGCCCCCGCGTTCATGGCCACCGCACCGCCCACGGTCGCCGGAATACCGGCGAGATCTTCCAGACCGGCAAGACCCTTCCGGGCACAGGCGCGGACCAGGCGCATGAGCGGCAGGCCGCCGCCAACCCTGACCCTGCCTTCACCCAGGAATTCCGAATCGCGCAAGGCGCCTGTATGAATCACCGCGCCGCGAAAGCCTCCGTCTCTTATCAGCAGGTTGCTGCCGGTTCCAAGGGGCAGCCAGGGCACATCGACCCGCGCCAGAAGCCGCAGCGACGCCAGCAGTTCCGTCTCGTTTCGCGGTGCGATGAAAATATCGGCGGGGCCACCAATGCGCCAGGTGGTGTGGCGGCGCAAAGGTTCGCCGACCAGCACCGGTCCCTGCAGAATGTCGCGCAATTCGGCGGCCAGAAAATTCATCTCAGCCTCGCTGCTTGAGCCATTCGGCCAAAGTTTCGCCAACCTGCCAGACATTGCCGGCCCCCAGGGTCAGCACCAGGTCGCCAGGCTTGACAACCTGTTGCAGATGCGCCATCACCGCCTCGGCATCCGGGCAGAAATGGACCTCGCGATGACCGTGTCCGGCGATACCCTCGGCCAGCAGGCGGGCCTCGACCCCGGGAATCGGAGTCTCGCCGGCGGCATAGATATCCATCACCACCAGATAATCCGCCTGATAGAACGCGGTCACGAATTCATCGAACAGCGCCTGGGTGCGGCTGTAGCGATGCGGTTGGAACACCGCGACAATGCGGCGGTTCCACCCGGTACACGCAGCGGCCAGGGTCACCTTGATCTCGGCGGGGTGATGGCCGTAATCATCCACCACCATGATGTCCTGCCCCTGGTATTTGGGCTGGAAGCGCCGCTGCACACCGCAGAAATCGCGAAAGCCTTCGGCGATCCGGTCAAAAGGGATTTCCAGTTCGCGGGCGACGGCCACGGCAGCCAGCGCGTTGAGCACGTTATGCCGCCCCGGCATGCGGATCGACAACTGCCCGAGGCGTTCGCCCTGATAACAGACCGTAAAGGTGGTCCGCTCTTCCTGATGGCAAACATCCAGTGCGTTGTAATCGGCCTGGGTAGTCATGCCATAGGTGACGAAACGCTTGCGCACCTGGGGGATCAGGGACTGCACGTTGGCATCGTCAAGACACAGCACCGCCACGCCGAAAAAGGGAATTTTGTTAATGAAGTCGACGAAGGTCTGCTTGATCTGATCCAGGTCGGCGTAATAATCGAGATGATCCGCGTCGACATTGGTGACCACGGCAATGGTCGGCGACAGCTTGAGAAACGAGCCGTCCGATTCGTCGGCTTCGGCAACCAGAAACTTGCCCTGTCCGAGTTTGGCGTTGGAGCCGATGGAATCGAGCCGCCCGCCGATCACCACGGTCGGGTCGATGCCGGCCCGGGACAAAACGGTGGAAACCATGCTGGTGGTCGTGGTTTTGCCGTGGGTGCCAGCCACCGCGATGCCATATTTCATGCGCATCAGTTCTGCCAGCATTTCCGCACGCGGAATCACCGGGATCAGCCGCCGGTGGGCTTCGACCACTTCAGGATTTTCGGGCTTGACGGCTGTCGAGGTCACGACCACATCCGCTTCTCCGAGGTTTTCGGCAGCATGCCCATAGGCAATGACACCGCCAAGATCGGTCAAGCGGCGGGTGATCTCGGTTTCCCGGAGGTCTGAACCGCTGACCCGATAACCAAGGTTAAGCAGCACCTCGGCGATACCGCTCATGCCGATGCCGCCGATACCCACAAAATGTATGGTGCGAATTTTTCCGTACATAAACCGAATATTGACTTTCCCCGCTCAGAGCGGTGTTAAAAAACCGGTCAGTGTCTGTCGTACACGGAGCGACAAACGTTGAGAATGCGGTCGGCGGCCCCGGCAATGCCCAGCGACCTGGCCGCTGCCGCCATGTTCATCAGTTGCGAACGATTGTCGAGCAAATCGCTGACGAGGCTCGCCAGGTGTTCGGCGGTCAGATCAGGTTGCGGCAGAACCAGCGCCGCCCCCTTTCTGGCCATCGCCCGGGCGTTGATGGTCTGGTGATCCCCGGCCGCATGCGGATAGGGTATCAGAATCGCGGCCCGCCCGCAGGCCGCCAGTTCCGCCAGGGTGGTAGCGCCGGCGCGGCACACCACCAGGTGCGCCCGGGTGTAGGCGGACGCCATGTCGTCAATAAAAGGCACCACGGTTGCCTGAGGCCAGCCGGCCTCCGCATAGCCCTTTTGCACCCGCTGCAAATCCTCGGAGCCGGTCTGGTGCACGATCGTCAGCCTCTGCCGCCACCGGGAGAGCAACGGCAGGGCCGCCAGCACCGCGTCGTTGATGGCGCGGGCGCCGCGACTGCCGCCGAAAATCAGCAGTTCGGGCTGGTCGCCGCCGGGTGGAGAACTGGCTTCCATACCCTTGCGCAGGGGATTGCCGGTAACGATGGTGGTGGCGCGATGGAAGGCCCGCTCCGCTTCTGAAAAAGACAGGCAGACACAGCGTGCCCAGCGTCCCAGCAGGCGATTGGTCAGCCCCGGCCAGGCATTCTGCTCATGAATCACGGCGGGAATGCCCTTGAGCCGTGCCGCCACCAGCAGAGGCGCCGAAGCGTAGCCGCCGACACCGAGCACCACGTCGGGCCTGAATTCCCGCAGGATGCGCAATCCCTGCCAGACACTCCGTACCAGGCAGGGGACCATGCCGAGCTTGCCCAGCAGACCCCGATTGACAAAACCGCGGATATCAATAAACCGCAGCGGCATGCCAAGGGCGGGAATCACCCGGGCCTCGATGCCGCGCGTGGTACCGACAAACAGTACCTGTGCGGTCGGATCCTGTTCGATAAGCCGCTGCGCCAACGCCACGGCCGGAAACAGATGTCCGCCGGTACCTCCACCTGCCAGCAGCAGTCTCATGCCCGTCCCTCCTTGACCTGACTCGAGACATTCAGAAGTATGCCCACGGCGACCAGCGAAGCGACCAGACTGCTGCCGCCATAGGAAAGAAACGGCAATGCAAGTCCCTTGGTCGGCAACAACGAAGTCACCACTGCCATATTGGTAAACGCTTCGAGCCCCAGCAGCAGGGTCAGACCGAAGGCAAGATAGCGGCCGAAATCATCGGGCGCCATCCACGCAATGCGCAATCCCAACCAGACCAGCACCAGAAACAGCAGCGCAATGGTCAGCACGCCGATGAAGCCGGCCTCTTCGCCCACCACCGAAAAAATGAAATCGGTATGCGCCTCGGGCAAAAAGAACAGCTTCTGCTGACTCTGTCCGAGGCCCTGCCCCTTCCAGCCACCGTTGGCAAATGCGATGAGGCTCTGGGTTATCTGAAACCCCTCGTCGGAGGGGTATTTCCAGGGATCCATGAACGCCATCATGCGGCGCCGGCGGTAATCGACCCGCCAGATGGCCACATACAGGGCCGGCAGCGCCGGCAGAATGGAGAGCAGCAGGTGCCGGAGGCAACTGCCGGCGATCAGCATCATCCCCATCGCCACCGCCCCCATGGTCATGGCGCTGCCGAGATCCGGCTGCAGCATCAGCATCAGCAGCATCATGCCCAGAATGACCAGATAAGGCAGCACGCCAAGCTTGAAAGTGCGCAGGTTCTTTTCCGGCTTGCGGGCCAGTGAATGCGCCATGAACAGCACCAGAGCCAGCTTGGCCAACTCCGACGGCTGCATGGTGAAACCGGCTATGCGGATCCAGCGGGCGGCGCCGCCGGCGGTGGATCCGATACCTGGCACCAGCACCAGGGCAAGGCCGATGGTGCTGACCAGCAATCCCAGAGCGGCGAACTTCCGCAGCCGATGGTAATCGCAGCGCATCAGCCCGACCAGCAGCAGCATGCCGAACAGGGCATAGGCGCCCTGCCGCTTGAGGAAATAGAAACCGTCCTTGTAATGTTCCGCCGCCATAATGGAGGAAGACGAATAAACCATCAGCACACCGATGGCGGTAAGTACCGCCGTTACCGCCAGCAGCCAATAATCGTATCCGCCACGCTCGGTCATGCGCTCAGCCCCTTGATTGCAATGCCTGAACCGCGCGACAGAAGACTGCCCCACGTTCGGCATAGCTGCGGAACATATCAAAACTTGAACACCCCGGGGATAGCAGCACGGTTCCTCCCGGAGCGGTCAGATCAAAGGCCATCTGCACGGCTTCCTCCAGGGTCGCGGCACGCAGAATCCCGGTCAGTCCGGAAAAAGCCTGCTGCATCCGGTCCGCAGCCTGACCTATAAGGATCAGATGCGCAACCTTGTCACGCATCAATTGCGCCAGGGGCGCGTAATCTCCGCCCTTGTCCTTGCCTCCGGCGATCAGGGTCACAGGGGCTTCCAGTCCGGCAAGACTTTTGACCACGCTGCCGACGTTGGTTCCCTTGGAATCATCGTACCAGGTGACCCCGTCGAGCTCCCGCACCCTGACCATGCGGTGATCGAGGCCGGAAAAACCGCATACGGCCTGCCATGCCAGATCGGCGGGGCAGCCCTCCAGCAGCGGCGCGATGAGGGCGGCCATGGCGTTTTCCACGTTGTGAAGCCCTTTCAGGCGCAGTTGCGAAACGGCAAAGCGCTGCTCGCCACCGTCAAACCGCCAGACGATGTCCTGCCCGTCAAAGCCCATGCCCTGCTGCAACACACGGCTTGAGGAAAAGCAGATCTTGCGGCAGGGCAGCGCTTCAGCGCAACGCATCACCAGCGCATCGTCGGCATTGAGGATCGCCACGTCGGCGGCCGTCATATTTTCAAACAGACGCAGTTTCGCCGCGACATAACTTGCCATGTCGGGATACCGGTCGAGATGATCTTCGGTCAGGTTGAGCAGCAGGCCGTACCGTGGCCTGAAGGTCTCGATGGCTTCCAGCTGAAAAGAGGATATTTCCGCCACGATCCAGTCCCAGTCTCTGTTCCGGGTGGCTTCGATAAGCGGTGTGCCGAGGTTGCCGCCGACAAAAGCGCGACGATTCCAGCGCTGCAGGATTTCACCCACCAGACAGGTGGTGGTGGATTTGCCGTTGGTGCCGGTGATGGCGATCATGGGAGCCGCCAGTTCGCGGGCGGCGATCTCGATTTCACCGAGCACCGGCACCCCGGCGGCCATGGCGCCTGCCACGGCGGGCACGTCCAGGGCAATGCCGGGGCTGATCGCCACCAGATCTGCAGCTGCCATCAGCGCCGCGTCGTGACCGCCGCAATCGAACCGCACGCCACGCGCCGCCAATTCTTCGACTCCGCCGATATCTTCCCGGCGGCGGCTGTCGGAAAGGGTGACGTCGGCTCCACGATCAAGAAAAAAGCGCGCCAGCCCCAGGCCCGTACAGCCGGCGCCGACAACGATCACATGTTTTCCCGCATATGCGGACATGGTTACCTCAGCTTCAGGGTGGAAAGCGCCACCAGCGCAAGAATGATGCTGATAATCCAGAATCGCACGATGATTTTCGGCTCGGCCCATCCCTTGAGTTCAAAATGATGATGAATGGGCGCCATGCGGAAAATCCGCCGGCCCAGCAGCTTGAACGAAGAGACCTGCACGATGACGGACAACGCCTCTACCACGAAAATGCCACCGACGATAACCAGTACGATCTCCTGTTTGGTAATGACCGCGATGGTACCGAGGGCGCCACCCAGTGACAGACTGCCGACATCACCCATGAACACCTGGGCCGGATAGGTATTGAACCAGAGAAAACCAAGGCCGGCGCCCACCATGGCGCCGCACAGCACCGCCAGTTCCCCGGCCCCCTGCACGCTGCTGATCTGCAGGTACTCGGAAAGCCGGGCATTGCCCGCCAGATAGGCGAACAGCAGATACGTACCCGATGCAATGATGGTCGGTCCGATGGCCAGGCCGTCGAGACCGTCGGTCAGGTTCACCGCATTGCTGGCACCAACGATGACCAGCACCGCGAAGGGAATGTACAGAAGCCCAAGTTCCGGCCGCAATCCCTTGAAAAAAGGAAACGCGAGGGTGGTCTGGAAAGGTTGGTAAACATACAGTACAAACCCGGCGGTAGCGGCAATCAGCATCAACCAGAACATCTTCTGCCGGGCCGAGAGGCCATCACTGTTGCGCAGCTTGACCTTGCGGTAATCGTCGATAAAACCGACCGCGCCAAACCCCACGGTGACCAGCAGGGTCACCCAGACATAGATATTGCCCAGGTCGGTCCATAGCAGGGTCGGCAGCACGATGGCCAGCAGGATCAGGGTGCCGCCCATGGTTGGCGTGCCTTCTTTTTTGAAATGGGACTGGGGTCCGTCCTTGCGGATGCTCTGCCCGATCTGCAGTCTGGATAATTTGTCGATGAGCCAGGGACCCATGATAAACGAAATCATCAACGCCGTGATGGTCGCGTAAATCGCCCTGAAGGTGATATAGCGGAAAATGTACAGCGCCGAAAACTGTTCATGCAGCGGATAAAGCAGATGGTACAGCATCCTTGGGTCTCCTAATGCCCGGCGGACGGGCGTCCGTCCTTGGCGCGCAGGCCATCACATATTTTTTCCATGGTCATGCCGCGCGACCCCTTGACCAGCACCCGGTCCCCCGGGCGCAACAGATCCTGCAGCAGGCTTACAGCCTCCTGATGGTTCTTTACAACCCACACCGATTGCGGCGGCAAACCGCCCTGCCGCGCGCCGGCGGCGGTATCCTCGGCCCTCTGGCCGAGAAGAATCAGCAAATCGGTGCATTTCGATGCCTTCAGGCCGGTCTGGCGGTGCAGACCGGCGGCGGCCTCACCAAGCTCCAGCATATCGCCCAGCACCGCGATGCGGCGACCGCTGCCGGGCAGATCGTCCAGAACCGTCAACGCCGCTTCGACAGCCAGGGGGTTGGCATTGTAATAATCCTCCAGCAAAGTGGCGCCGCTGGCGAGTTCCGTCACTTTCATGCGTCCGCTGCAGGAGCGGAAATTTTCCAGGCCCTGAACGATCTGCGCGCCGTCAACCTTCAGGCCATGCGCCGCCGCCGCGGCGGCCAGGGCGTTGCAGACGTTGTAGCGTCCGGGCACCGACAACCGTACCGGCCAGACCTTTTCGTCCAGCAGCAGATCAAAACGCATGCCGTCGCCATCCGCGGTCAACCCCTCGGCACGCACCTGCGCTTCGGATCCGCAACCAAATATCAGGCGGCGCACGCCGTTGGCGACAGGCAGTTGCAGCACCCGCGGGTCATCCCCGTTGATCACTGCAGTGCCGCCAACCGGCAAAGCGGCAAACAGTTCGCCCTTGGCTCGCGCCACGCCGTCCAGGGTCAGCAGAGTTTCCAGGTGAGCGGGGCCGACGTTGGTGACGATGCCGACATCGGGACGGCTGATCTCGGCCAGGCGGGCGATTTCGCCGCGAGCGCTCATGCCGAGTTCCAATACCGCCCAGCCATGGTCGGCCTCGAGACGCAACAGGGTATGAGGCAATCCAATGAGATTGTTGAAATTGCCTTCGGTCTTGAGCCCGGGGCCGCGCAGGCCGAGAATGCCGGCGAGCATTTCCTTGGTGCTGGTTTTTCCGGAGGAACCGGTGACCGCCACCACCGGCCCGTCGAAATCCTGGCGCACGGCCGCCGCCAGATCACCCAGCGCCCGAAGGGTGTCCGCTACACGAACAACCGGCACGGGCAAGCCCGCGACCACCTCTTCGCTCAAACAGGCGCTGGCACCGCCGCGAACGGCCTGCACCAGATAATCGTGGCCATCGAAGCGGGGGCCGCGCAGAGGTACGAACAGATCCCCGGGACGCAGCGAGCGGCTGTCGGTGGACACGCCGGTAACGATCGCGGCAGCCCGATCGGGGATCAGGGTGCCGCCGGTGATCGAGGCGATTTGTATCAGGTCGAAACGCATTTTCCCTCCACCGATGCCAGAGCCTTGCGCAACTCCTCGCGATCGTCGAAATGCAGGCGCTGCGTGCCGATGATCTGGTAATCCTCATGGCCCTTGCCGGCCACCAGCAGCACATCGCCGGGCTGCAGCACACTGACGGCGAAACCGATGGCTTCGCGGCGGTCGCACAGGGTCAGGTATCCCCGGCCGACAGCCTCCTGGACCTGCTTCAGGGACCAGGGACCGGCATGCACCCGTCGCAACCCCTCTTCAACCTGGGTTATGATGCTCAGTGGCTCTTCGCTGCGGGGGTTGTCCGAGGTCAGGATGGCCAGATCGGCCAATCGGCCCGCCACTTCACCCATGACCGGCCGTTTACCGGCGTCGCGGTCGCCACCGCAACCAAACACGCACAACAACCGCCGCGGACCAAGCTGGCGCAGTGTTGTCAGAACGTTTTCCAGGGCATCACCGGTGTGCGCGTAATCCACCAGCACCAGCGCACCGATCCGATTCGGGACGCTTTCCAGACGACCGGGCACCTGCGGCGCGGCGCCAAGGGCTTCGGCGATCGGCCCGGGCGGCACATTCAGGGCAACGCCCACGCCCGCGGCGCACAATAGATTCTGCACATTATAGTTGCCGATCAACGGCGACCGCAAACGGGCCATGCCGGCAGGAGTACGCATTATGGCGCTGATGCCGTGCAGAGAGATGGACACCTGTTCGGCGCCGACCGCGCACGACGGCGTCAGACCACAACCGACCACCGCCGGCAGCATGCCGGCAAGCCGGGCGCCCCAGGGGTCGTCGAGGTTGACCACCGCCTGCCGCGGGCAACGTTCGCCCAGCCCCGTAAAAAGCCTGAGCTTGGCGCTGAAATAGTTTTCCAGGTCACCATGGTAATCGAGGTGTTCCGGCGTCAGGTTGGTGAACACGCCAACATCGAAAAACACGCCATCCACCCGCCGCTGCTCGAGGGCGTGGGATGACACCTCCATAACCAGTGCATCGGCACCCATCCGCCGGAACTCGGCGATGGTGGCCATCAGATCCACCGACTCGGGAGTTGTATGGCTGGAAGGCAGCCGCTGATCTTCGAAACGGTAATCAACGGTTCCCATGACGGCCGGACGATAACCCGCCTTTTTTAGCAGCGCTTCGAGCAGATAACTGATCGTGGTCTTGCCGTTGGTGCCGGTGATTCCCACCACCAGCATATGCCTGGTGGGCTCGCCGTAAAAAGCGGCGGAGGCCAGGGCCATGGCCCGGCGGGCATCCCTGACCTGCAGGCCGGTAACCCCGGCAGGCAATGGCTGAGGGTCCTCCATCACCACCGCAATGGCGCCCCGCTCGACGGCCGCCGCGATAAACCGGTGCCCATCGACGCTGGCGCCGCGCAGGGCAAAGAACACCCCGCCCGGAGAAACGCGCCTGGAATCGAAATACAGCCCGCTTATATCCCCGGCAACCGGGCCGGTGATATCGCAGGGATCGATACTCTGACAGAGGATGGAAATATTCATGGAAACGGTGATTTTCCTTTCCTCAGAGGAAAAAGTCAAAGGGATTTTTCAAGCTGGCGGCTCCAGTTTTACCCAGACTTCGTCGCCGTAACGTATGGTCTCTCCGGGGTTCGGAAACTGGTCGACCACACGCCCTGATCCCCTGATCCGGATATTGAGCCCGAGACGATCCATGAACTGCAGAACCTGCCGACAACTCATGCCGAAACATTGGGGCATGACCGGCAGGCCTTTTTCGGAAACCTGCAATGTCTGCACTTCACCGGCGGTGATGGCCTCCCTGGTCTCCATGGTTTCCGGTGGCAGGGGCGGGTCCATTTCCGCCTCGCTGGGCGGCACCCCGAGATAGCGCAGCGCCTGACCGGCAATGCGCGAAAACACCGGGGCAGCCACAAGACCTCCGTACACCTGCGAACGGGGTTCATCGACCATCACCATGATCACCAGGCGGGGATTCTCCACCGGGGCAAATCCGACAAAGGAAGCCACCCGCTTGTCCGCCGAGTATCCTCCGGTTACCGGATCGACTTTTTGCGCCGTGCCGGTTTTCCCCGCGACCCGATAGCCGGGAACCGACGCCAGCGTGCCGGTACCGCCGTCGCGTGTGACCAGTTCCATCAGGCCGCGGATCCTCCCCGCAACCTGCTCGGAGACGACTCGCCGCAACACCCGGGGTTCGTTGCGTTGCACGACTTCGCCGTGATCGTTCACGATCTGCCGGACCAGGCCGGAGTGCATCAACAATCCGCCGTTGGCGATGGCGGCAGTGGCGCGGGCCAGCTGCAGCGCCGTCACGGTCATGCCCTGGCCGAAGGAGACGGCCGCCAGGTCGCCTTCAAACCAGAGTTCCGGCTTGCGTAACTGACCGGTAGCCTCACCGGGAAAATCGATGCCGGTCCTGTCTCCGAACCCGAACTTCCGCAGATAGTCGAAATAGCGTCGACGTTCCAGAATCTTGCCGATTTTGGCGGAGCCGATATTGGAACTGAGCCGCAGCACATCGGCAACGCTCAAAATATCGTGAGGGTGATGATCGTGAATCGTCATCCCCCCCACCCGGTAAGCGCCATTCTCGCAGTTGATCAGTTGCTCCGGCCGCACCAGGTTTTCGTTCAGAGCCGCCGCAACCAGGAACACCTTGAGGGTCGAACCCGGTTCGAATTCATCACAGACGGCCCGGTTTCGACGGCTGGATGCGGGAAACCGGCCAAAGGCATTGGGATTGTAGGTCGGCTGATTGGCCATGGCGAGGATATCCCCGCTGGCCGGATCGACAATGACGACGCAGCCGGCCCGCGCCTTGTTCTCCTGCAGGGCTTTGGCCAGCTCCTTTTCCGCCAGGTACTGAAGATTGCGATCAACGGTGAGATAGAGGCTGTTGCCGTCACTGCCCCCCTGGATCACCTTGTCGCTCGCGCCCATCCCTTTGCGGCGCCCGTCCTTGGCAGCGACCAGAAATCCTTCCTGGCCCTGCAGCTGACTGTCATAAAAACGTTCCAGCCCCTCCAGACCACGCGGATCCAGCCCGGTAAACCCGAGCAACTGGGCGGCCAGATGCCCGTTGGGATAAAAGCGCTGATGTTCCTTGGTAAAAGCGATGCCAGGCAGCTTCAGACCACGAATCCGCGCGCTCTGCTCCGGCTGCATCTTGCGCTTCAGCCAGACGAAACTGCGGTTGGATGTCAGTTTTTTACGCAACGTCCCCGAGCTCTGCCCGAGCAGCCGGGACAGGGCTCGCACAGTGCCGTCGACATCCTCGATGCGCAACGGTTCGGCAAAAACCGAATCGATGCTGATGCTGCGGGCCAGTTCCGCGCCGTTGCGATCGAAAATGCCTCCCCGTTTTGGCGTCAGCGGAACAATCCGCTTGTACTGCTTTCGGGCACGCGCGGCAGTTGCATCCGCATCGATGACCTGCAGCCAGAAACCGCGCCCCACAATCGCCAGAAAAAAGAGCGTAAAACCCACTCCCATCAGGACAATGCGGATTTTGCAACTTTTCTCCGGCGTCAGTTTCATCGGACAATAATCACCTGGCGGGGTTCCGGATAATGGAGATTCAGCCTGGTGGTGGCAACGCGTTCGAGATGGGCGGGGTTTTTAAGTGTCGCGACTTCCAGTCGCAGGCAGTTCTCTTCGCGCTGCAGATCGAGCAACTGGCTTTCATAACTGGAAATGGCATATCCCAGCTCAATGAACTGGCTGCAGGACCAGATATAGAAAACGCCGGCTGCGACCAGAGCTATCAGAAAAACCATGAATTGCCCGACCGAAAAACGCCGCTTGAAAAGACTGCCGATGACAATTCCGGGCAGCACGCGCTGGGTGGAAAACGACATAACAAACCTCCCGTCATACCAGGGCCGCATAGCGGCAACATTGGATCCTAAAGCCGGCGAATCGCTCTGAGTACGGCACTTCGTGCGCGCGGATTGGTTGCAACCTCGAGATCGGTGGCCCGCAACCCTTTACGGGTCAGCAACACCGCCTCGGGCTTGCGGCCGCAGACACAGACCGGCAACCCCGGCGGGCATGTGCATGTCTGCACAGCCGCGCGAAAAAACTGCTTGACGATGCGATCTTCCAAAGAATGAAAACTGATCACCACCAGCCTGCCACCCGGCCTGAGTACAGCCATGGCACGCCGCAACCCGTCCCGCAGACTGTCCAGTTCGGCATTCACGTAAATGCGCAGAGCCTGAAACACCCGCGTGGCCGGATGAATACGCGCCGGAACCCGCCCCCCCGGCACCGCGTCGCGCACCAGTTCGGCCAGCTCCCGGGTGGTGAGCAGCGGCGCCTCGGCGCGCACCTTTTCGATGCGCCGGGCAATGCGGCGCGCATGGCGTTCTTCCCCGTAGTCACGGAATATCCGCGCCAGTTCCTCCGGCGGCAGAAAATTGACCGCATCGGCGGCGGTCGTTCCGCCGGAAGTGTCCATGCGCATGTCGAGAGGGGCATCCGTCTGAAAGGAAAATCCGCGTCTTGCCGTATCGAGCTGGAAGGAGGAGACGCCGAGATCGAGCAGAATGCCATCCACGACATCGACGCCGAGTTCCTCCAGAACGCGGTCGATGTCGGCAAAATTTCCGTGACGCAACAGCACCCGGTCGCCAAAGGTCGCCAATCCGCGACCGGCCGCGGCGAGGGCTTCCCGGTCCCGGTCCAGGCCGATGAGGCGGCCGTCGGGCGCCGTGGCTTCAAGGATCAGGCGGGCATGCCCGCCGCCACCGACGGTGCCATCGACAAACACCTCTCCAGGCCGGGGCGCAAGACATTCCAGCGCTTCTTTGGGCATGACCGAACTATGTTGGAAATCCTCAGAAGCCATGGCCTAAAACCCGAGATGTTTGAGTGTCTGCGATTCGTTTTTGAGCAGTTCCTCGGCCTGTTTGCGCATTTCAGCGTGTTTGGCACGGTTCCAGATCATGATCTTGTCGATGGAGCCGACCACCACGATTTCCCGGATTTCCGATTCAAGACCGGCATAACAGCGTTGTGCCTTGGTCAGCTGGATGCGGCCCTGCTTGTCGAAGGAGCATTCCACCGCCGGCGAGATCAACGCGAGGTTGATGGCATCCTTCAAATCACTGGCAGGCAGCGCCTCCACCTTTTCCAGGACCTTTTCCCACTCCTGCAGGGGATAGGCGGCCAGCCCGCCATCTCTCTGGGTAACCATGAGACGGTCATCACCATAGGTGGCGCCGAGCGTTTCCCGGAACCTTGCCGGAATGCTCGCCCTCCCCTTGCCATCGATGGCGTTATTGAATTCACCCTTGAACAGCATGGCACGTCCCAGGCCCGGTTTGACACAATTTAACACTTTGTGGCCAACTATAACGAGCACTCCCCACCTTGTCAAGGCGTTTATTCTAATTTTTTAAGGGTTTAGAGCATCGCCGAAACAAAAAAAATCCCCTTGCCGGGGATTTTTTTTGTTGCTTCCAAAAGACGCTCGTAGCCGGGCTATTGCGGAGGCATCTGCAGCTCGATTTCTTCGATACGGTGATCCAGAACCTGGCGCGCGGTCAACCGGATCTCCCCCACCTGGCAACTGTCTCCCGGATGGGGGATGGTGCCCAACTCACCGAGCATGAAGCCGGCCAGAGTCGACGCGTGTTCTTCGGACAGGCCGAGATCGAAGCGCTGATTGACGGCTCGCAGCGGGATGCTGCCATCGAGCAGGTAACGACCGGATCCCAGTTCGCAGATCAGGTCTTCATCGATATCGTATTCGTCCCGGATTTCGCCGACGATTTCCTCGACCACGTCTTCCAGGGTCACGATGCCTTCCATGCCGCCGTACTCATCCACCACCACCGCCATGTGCACCTGACGGCGCTGAAACGCTTGCAGCAGGGTGTTGATCCGCTTCGCCTCGGGCACGAAAAAAGGTTTGCGCGCCAGTTTTTCCAGGGAAAATTCGTCGGCCCGGTGCACATAGCGCAGGATATCCTTGGAATGAATGATGCCGATGATATTGTCCAGGGACCCCTGGTAAATCGGGAACCGGGAATGGCTGGACTGCTGCACGGCGCTCAAGACCTCGGTAAAGGAATCGGAAACCTCCAGGGCCACGACTTCGGTGCGCGGAATCATCACATCCCGCACGCTGATCTGGGAAAGATCGAAAATCCCGTCCAGCATGCGCCGTTTGTCTTCGCCGACCACGCCGCTCTGCTCGCCAACGCTTATCAGGGTCCGGATTTCATCCTCGGAAATAACGGGTTTCGGCTCGCTTTTGACAAACAGGGTCAACAGTCGGGAAAGGCCCGTTACCAGCCATACCACCGGACGCAACACCAGCATCACAAGCATGATGGGGCGCAGCACCAGAAAAGAAACCCGTTCAGGATGACGGGCCGCGAAGGTCTTGGGGCAGACCTCGGACACGATAAGAAGAACCGGCGTCAAAATAAGGATGGTCATCAGCTCGCCACGGTCGCCGAACAACTGCACGAAAAAAGTGGTTGCAAATACCGAAGCAGCGATGTTGACCAGGTTGTTGCCAACCAGGATGGCCCCCAGCAGATCGTCGGGGCGGCTGAGTATCCTTTCAAGCTGGTGCGCGCCACGCTGCTGCTTGTGCACAAGATACTTGACCCGCAGCGAGTCGAGGGACAGCAGAGCCGTTTCCGATCCGGAAAAAAAAGCCGAAAACAGCAGCAGCAGCAGTAAACCGGACACATAGAAAATATAGTCTTGCATCAGCACCTTCCGGCATCATGAATTTTCGCCCATAAATAACGGGCAGGAGTTTACCCCAGAAGCGCGGGGATTACAATCGCGCGGGGTCGTGCATGTTTGAAATATGGCCTGCCCTGTGCTATAAGGCGCTCAGCACGCCATCACGACCGTCCCGGACCCTCTGCGAGGTATTCATGAACAAGGCCGAAGCCAAAAGCCGCCACCGGCAGCTGTGCGCCGAGCTGCACCGCCACAACCTGCTTTATTATACCCACGACCGTCCGGAAATATCGGATGCCGAATACGACCAGCTTTTCCGGGAACTCCAGGAACTGGAACAGGCCCATCCCGAACTGGTGACGCCCGCCTCGCCCACCCTGCGGGTAGGCGCGGCGCCGCTGGTACAGTTCGAGCCGGTGCGCCACGCGTTGCCGATGCTGTCCCTTGAAAACGCCCTCAACGAGGCGGAATTGCGGGATTTTGACGCCCGCGTAAAACGCTTCCTGGGCCGCGAACAAACCGTGCGCTACGTCTGCGAACTGAAGATCGATGGCGTAGCGGTGGAGCTGGTCTATCGTGACCGCGTCCTTGCCGTCGGCTCTACCCGTGGCGACGGCGCCACCGGCGAGGGTATCACCGAAAATCTGCGCACCATCCCTTCCATCCCCCTGGTTTTGAGCGGCGACGCCCCCACGCTACTGGAAGTTCGGGGCGAAGTGTATATCGATCTGGGCGATTTCCAGACCTTCAACCAGGAACGGCAGGAAGAAGGCCTGCAGGTGTTCGCCAATCCTCGCAACGCGGCTGCCGGCAGCCTGCGCCAGCTCGACTCGTCGGTAACCGCCAGGCGGCCCCTGAAAATTTTCTGCTACGGCATCGGCCAGTTCTCCGGTGCGTTGCCAACCAGTCACCACGAACTGCTGCAGCAACTTCACCAGTGGGGACTGCGCGTGAATCTGGACCACACCCGAACCTTCGAGGGGATCGAGCCGGTCGTGGACTATTTCCGGCAACTGCAGGACATGCGCGACCGGCTGCCTTACGAAATCGACGGCCTGGTGGTAAAAGTCGACGAACTGGCCCTGCAACGCGAACTGGGAGAAAAAACCCGTTCCCCGCGCTGGGCCATCGCCTGCAAATTCCCGCCGCGTCAGGCCGTTACCGTAGTCGAGGATATCATCCTGCAGGTCGGACGCACCGGCGCCATCACCCCCGTGGCCCAGCTCAGGCCGGTGGAAGTCAGCGGCGTCACCGTGTCGCGCGCCAGCCTGCACAACTGGGACGAAATCGCCCGACTGGATGTCAAAATCGGCGACACGGTGATCGTGGAACGTGCCGGAGATGTCATACCGGATATTGTCAGGGTGTTGATGGAGCACCGCAACGGCAGTGAGCGCAGCGTGCCTCTGCCGCAATACTGCCCGGTCTGCGGCGGACCGGTGGCAAAACTTGAGGGCGAAGTGGTCCCTCGCTGCCAGGAATTGTCCTGTCCGGCACGCCTGCGCGAATCGATCAAGCACTTCGTCTCCCGCCGTGCCATGGACATTGACGGCCTCGGCGAACGCACCATCGAGCAACTGCTCAGGCTGGAGCTCATCGACAGCGTGGCGGACCTCTACCGGCTTACCCGGGAAGACCTGCTGCGCTGCGAAAGACTGGCCGACAAATCGGCGGACAAACTCCTGAAAGCCATTGAAGCCAGCAAATCCCGCTCGCTCGGGCGCTTCCTCTTCGCCCTGGGAATCCGCCACGTGGGGGAGCACCTCGCCAGCCTGCTGGCCCGCCATATCGGCTCACTGGAAGAAGTGTCCCGCGCAACACGCGAGGAGCTGCTTGCCATTCACGAAATCGGCCCCCAGGTGGCCGACAGCGTCATCGACTTTTTCGCCAAAACGCGCAACCGTGAAATTCTCTCCGCCCTGCAGAAGGCCGGCGTGGCGCCGCAAGTTGAAACCCGGCGCGGCAACGGCCCGCTGACCGGCAGGATCTTCGTTTTCACCGGCAGCCTGACCCGCCTCAACCGCAAACAGGCGCAGCAAACCGTCGAACGCCTTGGCGGACGCGCCAGCGGCTCCGTCAGCGGCAAAACCGATTGGGTAATCGCCGGAGAAGCGGCCGGCAGCAAACTGGACAAGGCGCGTGAACTGGGGATTCGCATTCTCAGCGAAGAGGAGTTCCTGCAGATGATGAGCGAAATGGAAAAAGCATGAAAGTGATGCGGGTAACGGTAAAAATCCAGGGCCGGGTGCAGGCAGTGGGGTTCCGCCATTTTACCCTCAAGACCGCCCTGCGGCTGGGACTCACCGGCTGGGTGCGCAACCTCCCCGACGGCGGCGTCGAGGCGGTGGCCGAAGGCACACGGGAACAGCTGGATGAATGGCTGGCGGTCCTGCAAGAAGGGCCACCGGCCAGCCGGGTTGAGGGCATGAGCATCCATCGGCAGCCCGCCGACGGTTCTTTCGACCGCTTCGAGGTGCGCTTCTGAATCGCGACCTTGTCCCTACGCGTTTTCGTCATCCGGCAGGGTAAGGCTTTCCCTGTAAACCTCGCTGCCGGAAAGCCCGAACTGCCGGGCGACCTCCTTGACGATCTGACGCATGGGCAGATCGGTGTCCCTGCGCCAGCGCAGCAGCGCTTCCGCCACTGTTTCCTTCGGCACCTGTGCGGAAGCGGGGCCGACCATCAACACAATTTCGCCGCGCACGCGGTCCCGTCCGAAGTATTCCACGGCCTGCCCGGCGGTTCCCCGGAACACCTCCTCGTGCAGTTTGGTCAACTCACGAACCACGGCAACTTCCCGGTCGTCACCCAGAGCTTCGGCCAGATCCTGCAAGGCCGCCCGCAGCCGATGGGGAGCCTCGTAAAATATCAGGGTACGCTTTTCCTCCCGCAAGGCATGCAGCAATTTGCGCCGCGCCACCGTCCTGGGTGGCAGAAAACCTTCGAAGGCGAACCGTTCCGTAGGCAGGCCGGACACCGACAACCCCGCGATCACCGCCGAAGCTCCGGGCACAGCTGTCACCGGAAGGTCATGATCGCGACAGGCCCGGACCAGCAGAAAGCCCGGATCGGAAATGGCCGGCGTGCCGGCATCGGTTATCAGCGCCACCGACTTGCCCTGTCGCAGCAGGTCGAGAATTTTCTCCCCCTTGAGGCTCTCGTTATGGGCGAAATAAGACGTCAGGGGCGTTGAAATGCCGTAATGATTGAACAGCTTGCGACTGTGGCGCGTATCTTCGGCCGCCACCAGATCGACCTCCCTGAGCACCCGCAGAGCCCGAAAGGTCATATCCTCCAGGTTGCCGATGGGAGTCGCCACCAGATACAGGGTTCCGGGAGTTGCCGTCTCACCCTTCACCGACAACTCCTTCAAGCTGATGCAAATCATCGAGCCACAATGCGGCACTGGCATCACTCGGCATGCGCCAGTCGCCCCGCGGTGACAGCACTACGCTGCCGACCTTGGGCCCGTCCGGCAGACAGGAGCGCTTGAACTGCTGGGAAAAAAACCGCCGATAAAAAGTTTTCAGCCAGTGCAGCAGTTGCGGGTCGCTGAAATCCCCGCCAAAAGCCTGTTTGGCAAGAAAAAAGATTTTTGAGGGCCGGTTCTGCAAGCGCACGGCGTGGTAAAGGAAAAAGTCGTGCAGCAGGTAGGGTCCGATCTTGTCTTCGGTGCGCTGTTTGATCTCGCCATTTTCATGGGGCGGCAGCAGTTCGGGCGAAACCGGAGTATCGCAGACATCGTGCAGAATCGCCGCAATCGCACCGCTGAATTCGGCATCGGCGCACCAGCTCACCAGATAACGCACCAGGGTTTTCGGCACACCGGTATTCACGGCGTACATGGACATGTGATCGCCGTTGTAGGTGCACCATCCCAGTGCCAGTTCCGACAGATCGCCGGTACCGATGAGCAGCCCGTTGACCTGGTTCGCGATATTCATCAGGATCTGGGTCCGTTCGCGAGCCTGGGAGTTTTCATAGGTAATATCATGCACGGACTCGTCATGCCCGATATCGGCAAAATGCTGGCGCACCGCGGCATCGATGGGAATGACCCGCAAACTGGTGCCGAGCATCTCCGCCAGGCGCTCGGCGTTGCTCCGCGTGCGCTGCGTGGTACCGAAGCCGGGCATGGTAACGGTTTCGATACCGGAACGGCTGAAACCGAGCTTGTCGAACGCCTTGACCGTAACCAGCAGCGCCAAAGTTGAATCGAGTCCGCCGGAAATGCCAATAACCGCACGGGTGGCACCGGTATGCAACAGCCGCTTGGCCAGGCCGGTGGTCTGGATGGCGAAGATTTCATGGCAGCGATGGGCCCGTTCCTCCACGGCCTGCGGCACAAAAGGCGTCGCCACCACGGGGCGCAGCAGTTGCTCGCAGGTCAGGTCGGCAAGGGAAAATTCGATCACCCGGAAGGACGCTTCGGAGCGGGAGGAGCCGTAACTGTTGTTTTTGAAACGCTCGTTGACCAGCCTTTCGATATCGAGATCAGCCACGATTATCTGACTATCGAACCGAAACCGCTCGGTCTCCGCCAGGATGGCGCCGTTTTCCGCGATCAGCGAATGACCCGAAAAGACCAGATCCGTACTGGATTCCCCCGGCCCCGAGGAAGCGTACACATAGGCGGCCAGGCAGCGCGCCGACTGCGCCTGCACCAGGGCGCGACGATACTCCATCTTGCCGAGAAGTTCCGGACTGGCGGAAAGATTCAGCAATAGGGTTGCCCCGGCAACGGCCAGGCGGCCACTGGGCGGGTTGGCGACCCAGGCATCCTCGCAGATTTCGATGCCGATCAGACAATCGGGCATGCTTCCCGCGCGAAACAGCAGATCATCGCCGAACGGGATGCGTTGACCTTCCCACTCCAGGTGCGTCGCCTCCAGGTCGGACGCCGAAGAAAACCAGCGCTCTTCGTAAAACTCCTGGGTGTTGGGCAAAAACCGTTTTGGCACCACCCCCCGGATTTCCCCGTCGGACAGAAAAACCGCACAGTTGTAAAGCCTGCCCCGAAAAGCGATGGGCGCCCCCACGACCAGGGTCACCCGGTGTTCCGAGGTAAAAGCTGCCAATTCAAGCAGGGCGCTGCGTGCCTTTTCGACCAGCAACGGTTGAAAAAACAGATCCCCGCAGGTATAGGCGGTCACACACAATTCGGGAAAAACGAAAAAACGGCAATCAGGAGTTTCCGCCACCAGATTGCGAATCTGTTCGCAATTGTAAGCCACATCGGCAACCCTGCAGGCCGGCGTACAGACTCCCACCCTCACATATCCATGCGACGCCATGCGAATATCCATAACAGTTCATCCTTCCGCGCGAGTTACGAGGGATTTTGCTGCCGGCATTGTAACCGGCGGGCGAGGCAAAAGCAATGCATGGACCTCGCCGGGATCATCTACCAGCCGTCCGCGTCGAAAGCAGCGGCAATATGCTGAATCCGCGCCGATTCGCCATCGCCAAGCACCGCCACGACATCGAACCGGGCCTGCAGTTTTTCGAGTCGCTGTTCGTTCACGTACCACTGGGCGGCACGCAGAATCTGTCGCTGTTTTGCCATGCCGACAGCCTCCTGCGGATAACCGCGGGAAAGCCCGCGCCGGGTCTTTACTTCCACAAACACGAGGGTGCGCCGACAGCGGGCAACGATATCGATTTCACCGACCGGGGTGCGGACATTGCGTCCCAGTATTTTCATCCCCTGCCGGATAAGATACGACGCCGCCACATCTTCCCCCCAGCGTCCAAGGCTCAGATGACGGCAGGTCATAGATACTCCCTGACCCCGCGAAACGTTTTCCGGTGCAGGGCGCAAGGCCCCGACCGGGCGATGGCTTCCCGATGCGCGGCGCTGCCGTAGCCCTTGTGCCCGGCAAAACCGTAGGCCGGATACCTGGCGTCGTAGGTAACCATCAAACGGTCGCGCACCACCTTCGCCAACACTGAAGCCGCCGCGATGGACAACGACCTGCTGTCTCCCTGCTTGAGCGTTTTCTGCGGCAAAGACACCGGCAGCGGAGTAATACCGTCCACCAGCAGATAATCGGGAGGTTGGGAAAGGCGGCCGACGGCACGTCGCATGGCGAGCAGGGTGGCCTGCAGAATGTTCAGGGTATCGATTTCTTCGGCATGCGCCAGGCCAATACCGTAATCCAGGGCCTGCTCGCGGATTCGGGGAAACAGCCGCTGCCGCAGCGTCGCGGAAATTTTTTTTGAATCGTCGAGTCCGGGCAGATCGAACTCGGCGGGCAGGATAACGGCGGCGGCCACCACCGGACCGGCCAGAGGACCGCGGCCGGCTTCATCGATGCCGGCAATCCGGCCAAATCCCTGACCGCGCAACTGCCGTTCGAAATGCAAAGGAGATATTTCTTCGGCGGGAAAAAGCTCGAGCATAAGCAATCCTGATCCAAAGATGCGGCGGCCGGCCCCAAGCGTACCCGGCAGGTTAACCGCGGCGCAAAGATCAGAAACAAAAGCCCCGGCATGCATCCGGGGCTTTTGTCGGCGAAACGGCTGATTACATGCGGCGCTTCTCGCGAATGCGCGCAGCCTTGCCCTGCAGTTTGCGCAGATAGTACAGTTTGGCGCGGCGCACCCGACCCACCATCACCAGTTCGATCTTTTCCACGGTCGGCGAATGCAGCGGAAAGACGCGCTCGACGCCCATGCCATCGGAGATTTTACGCACGGTGAACGTCGAACCCAGACCTTTATTGTGACGCTTGATGCAGACACCCTGAAACACCTGGATACGCTGTTTGTCGCCTTCCACGATTTTCACGTGAACCTTGAGAGTATCCCCGGCTTTGAAGGGGGGGATATTCTTCTTCATCTGTTCCATTTCCAAGCAATCGATAATATTCATTTTCATCCTCCTCTAGAGCGAGTCTTGGCATTTTTTGATTGATACTTCAGGCCGGCCTCACCAGCAGTCGATCCAGCATGATCGCCGCTGCGGCGCGCACCGGCAGATGATTATATCCGCCTCGTCCGCGGATCGGCTCCAGCACCGTCCATCCGCGTTGAAAAAGTTCCGGAGCAAGCCCCCAGCCGGTACCAAAAACCAGCAGCAGAGGATTTTTCTCGATCACCGCGGCGCACTCGGCGAAAGAAATGCCGTCCGCACGAGCAGCACCGGTCAAAACCGGCAGGGCATCAGGCCCCGCTTCGGCCCGCCAATCGGCGAGTGCTTCGTCGAGGGAGGCGACAATCCGGATCAAGGACAGCGCGGCTCCGCGATGGGCATTGTAGGACGCACCATGACCGTCAAGCCAATGTGACAGGATGCGCTTCACCAGTACCTGCTGCTCGACCACCGGCGTCACCACATAGAAGCGGGCGACCCCGTAGGTCCGCGCGGTGCGGGCGATATCATGCAGATCGAGGTTGGTAACCGCGGTGCTGACCACATCGCCGCGACGGTCGACCACCGGATGATGCACCAGGGCAACGGCAACGGGACGCTTCACGAGGCGCAATCCTCGCCTGTCTGACGCTGCACCTCGCGCAGCACCAGACGGTCCTCGTCGCTGAGGCACGCCGTTTCAAGCAACTCGGGACGCCGCAGCCAGGTGCGCAGAATCTGCTGCCGCCGGCGCCACGCGGCAATGGCGGCATGATTGCCCGACAACAGAACGTCGGGGACGCTCATGCCTTCAAAATCCGCGGGCCGGGTATATTGGGGATACTCCAGCAAGCCGTCGCTGTAGGAATCGCCGTCAGCGCTGTCGCGATTGCCAAGCACCCCGGGCACCAGCCTGGCAACGGCATCGATCATGGCCATGGCCGCCAGCTCACCGCCCGTCAGTACAAAATCGCCAAGAGAGAATTCTTCGTCGACCATGGTACGGATCCGCTCGTCGAATCCCTCGTAGCGACCGCAGAGAAAGATCAGGCCCTCCTGCTGCGCCAGTCGCCGGGCGTGCGCCTGGCGAAACGGCTGCCCCTGGGGTGTCATCAGCAGGACTTTGGATCCGGGTTGCCGACAGCGCAGCTCCCGCAGGGCTCTTGCCACAGGTTCGGGCTTGAGAACCATGCCATCGCCGCCACCGTAAGGCACATCGTCGGTGACCTTGTGCTTGCCTTGCGCCCAGTCGCGCAGATGATGCGCTGTTATCCGCACGAGGCCCTTGTCCACCGCCTTGCCAACAATACTGTCGGCAAAAGGCGAATCGAACATGCCGGGGAAAAGGGTCAGAACGTCAAAGACCATCATTCTTCCTCAACCAGCCCCTCGGGCAGGTCGAACAGGACATACCGCTTTTCGAGATCAACCTCGACCAGGAATGCCGCCACGGCGGGCACCAGAACCTCGCCGTAGGCCCCGCCAATTACATAGATCTCATGCGCGGGCGTAGTAAAAATGTCGTCCAGGCGACCGATGTCTCCCAACCGGCGATCCCGCGCCGCCAGACCTTTGAGCTGGAACCAGTAATATTCACCGGCGGGCGCCGCAGGCACATCTTCCGAATGAACCGCGACCTCGCAACCGACAAGATGCTGCACGGCATCAATACTGTCAAGACCCGACAACGACACCAGCAGCTGCCCCTTGTGCCAGTCGGACTTGCGCCGCACGCACTCCAGCACCCTCTGATCATCCCGCAGGAAAACCAGTTGACGGATTCTGGAAAGCAGGCTCGCATCCCTGGCGCAACCGCGTACCTTGAGATCACCCCGCAACCCATGGGTACCGACAACGACCCCAAGGATAAGTAAAGCGCCTGGTTGCAGAACCATCACTCCATAATGTGCAGGGAAGCCCGTTTGGCTTCGCGAGTCGCCTTGGCATTTAGCAAAGTGCGCATCGCCTTGGCGGTGCGCCCCTGCTTGCCGATGATGCGCCCCATGTCTTCGGGAGCTGCCGCGAGCTTCAGGAGGACGCTGCCGTCCTCCCCCACCTCTTCGGAAACGGAAACCGCATCAGGATTTTCTACCAGGGATTTAGCGATGAATTCGATCAGCTCCTTCATAGTCATCGGTCCTTTGGAGAAAAGCGGCCCGTCAGGTCACCTGCCTGGAATCAGACTGCTCAGGCCTGCTTGAACTTGGCCCAAACACCCTGGCTGCGCAGCAGACGGCGAACCGTATCGGTCGGTTGGGCGCCTTTGTTCAGCCATTCAAGAGTCCGGTCTTCCTGCAGGTTGACCATCGACGGATTCTGCCGGGGATCATATTGTCCAAGTTTTTCAATAAAACGACCGTCGCGCGGGAAACGCTCATCCGCTACCACTACCTGGTAGAAAGGTTTTTTCTTGGCGCCACCGCGAGCCAGTCTGATTTTTACCGCCATGTGTTATTCCTCCTGGGTGTTTCAAAAACGTTTGTACGAATGTTGTTGAAGTATATCAGCTTCCTGAAGTTCCTTTGCCACTAAAAAGCGGACCATGCGCGGCCCGCGCGACGTCGGCCAAACGGCGCGTCTGAGCACGGACCGGCGGAACCAGCCGGCCCGAAATTTTCTACATGGGCAAACCGCCCCTGCCCATCATGCCTTTCATGCCTTTGGGCCCGAGTTTTTGCAGCTTTTTCATCATCTTCTGCGCCTCGGTAAATCGCTTGACCAGCAGATTGACATCCTGCACCGTGGTACCGCTGCCCCGGGCGATGCGCAAACGGCGCGAACCGTTGAGGATGCGCTGATCGCGGCGTTCGGCGGCGGTCATGGAGTTGATGATGGCTTCGATTTTTTTCAGCTCCCTGTCCGGAAGCTGCATGTCCCCCACCTGTTTCATGGCCTTGCCGGCCCCGGGGATCAGTTTGAGCAGCGATTCCATCGAGCCCATCTTCTTGATGGTCTTGAGCTGGTCGCGGAAGGTCTCAAGGGTAAAACCCTCCTTGCGCAGCTTCTGCTCCATGGCCTGCGCTTCATCTTTGTCAACCGCAGCCTGGGCCTTTTCGATCAGCGACAGAACATCCCCCATGCCAAGGATGCGCTGAGCCATGCGATCGCCATGAAAAGTCTCCAGAGCATCGAGCTTTTCACCAAGGCCCACGAGCTTGATGGGCTTGCCGGTCACGGCGCGGATCGACAAGGCGGCGCCACCACGGGCATCGCCGTCGAGTTTGGTCAGGATCACGCCCGTAATGTCGAGCTGCTGATCGAAACTCTCCGCGACATTGACGGCATCCTGACCGGTCATGGCATCGGCCACCAGCAGAATCTCCCGCGGCTGCAGCGCCTGCTTGATACGCTGCAACTCGGCCATCAGCTCCTGGTCGACATGCAGCCTTCCGGCCGTGTCGAGGATCAGGGTATCGTAACCGTTCAGCTCGGCAAACTGCCTGGCGTCAGTACAAAGTTTAACCGGATCGACATCCGCGCGGGAATCGAAAACCGCAATATCAAGCTGCTTGCCGAGGGTCTTGAGCTGATCGATGGCCGCGGGCCGATAAATATCGGCGGGCACGAGCAGTGGGTTGCGTTTTTCGCGACGCAACTTCAGCGCCAGCTTGGCACAGGAGGTCGTCTTTCCAGCACCCTGCAAACCGCAGAGCATGACCGGCACCGGCGGACGGGCGGCAAGGTCGAGGTGATTGTCCTGTCCCTCGCCCATCAGGCGGCCGAGTTCATCACGCACAATCTTGATCACCTGCTGCGCCGGGTTGAGACTTTTGAGAACTTCCTGCCCTACGGCGCGCTCGCGCACACTGGCGACAAAATCCTTGACCACGCGAAAATTGACGTCCGCTTCGAGCAGCACCAGGCGGACTTCCCGCAGGCTCTGCTGAATATTGTCTTCCGTCAGCCGCCCCTGACCACGCAGCTTCTTGAAGACCGAATCGAGTTTGTCCGTCAAGTTGTCAAACATGTTCAAATGCCTGTCCGCACAATAGAATCAAGCCTAGCGTAAATGCGAACTATAGGAGAGCCCCCCTGCTTTGTCAAGGGAAAAGACTTGCTGCCGCGTGCCGCGAAAACAGGCCGCGGAGCTGCGGCGGGATTGACAGCTACACCGCCTGAAGCTAGACTGATGGACCCCTCCGGAAACGGTTTGCCGCGATCGCGCCAACGGCGCCACAACCGCTCCGGCCCGCACTCTCGAACCGAAAGTATCGCCATGAGTTCTTCCCGAAACCGCATCGACGGTATCCAGCGCGTCCTGCAGCAATGGCTTGCAGGCCGCGGCATGGACGAAAAATTCGGCCGTTACCGCGTCTGGCAATTATGGGAAGAGGCTGTCGGACCACAGATTGCGGCCCGCGCCCGGCCGATACGCCTGCGCGGCACGACCCTCGAGGTGCGCGTCGACCACCCGATCTGGATGCAGCAGCTGCAGCTGCTGAAACCACGTATCCTGTCCCGACTCAATGCACAACTGGGCGACCACCGGATCGATGATCTGTACCTGCGGCACGGACGGCCCAATGAAGTCGCGGCCGACGTGCAGCCCGACCCCCTGCCGCCCCAGTGGCAGGATCAGCCGCTGACCGAAGAGGAACGCCGGCAGATCGAACATAAGGTAGCCACTGTCGCCGACCCCGAACTGCGCCGGCACCTGCGGCACCTGATGGAGATGCAGTGCCGTCTTGACAAGGCTCGTGGCGAGCGGCAGGACAAACCTTCCAGATAGCGGCTCATCCTTCACCATACATGGCCATCACTTCCGCCGAATACCCGGATCCCTCGTAAATGAACAGCGGGGGCAGCACCGCCAGCCCCGCCGCGCCATCGCGCCGCCCCTCCACCAGCACCAGACGCGCCGCTTCACCGGCGCGGGAGTGCACACAGCGCAAACGCTTGGGTTCCAGTCCCACACAACGCATTTCCCCCAGCAGGTCGACCAGGCGTTCGGCCAGATGCACCAAAAAAAACCGGCCGCCGCTTCCAAGCAGGTAGGCCCCCGCGGCCAGAAAATCCGCCAGTGCGCCATCCAGCTCGTGGCGCGCCCGCGCCCGCTCGTCCCGAGGCGCGATCCGCCCGCTGCAAGGCCGTCGGTAGGGGGGGTTGGCCAGCACCACGTCGAAGGATCCGGCACGCATCCGCGCCTGCACCTGGCGCACGTCCTGGTGCAGTACTTCGACACGGTCCTGCAGCCGATTTAACAGTACACTGCGTGCCGCGCGCTCTGCCAGTTGCTGCTGAATTTCCAGTCCGACGATCTGTGCCGCCGGGCTGGTGCGCGCCAGTATCAGGGGAATCACGCCGCTGCCGCAGCCGAGGTCGCAAACCGATGCCGCCGGCCGGATATGCGCAAAGGCGCACAACAGCACCGGATCAAGGGAGAACCGATAGCCGTCTTTCTTCTGGATGATGCGCAGGCCGCCCAGCCGCAGATCATCCAGCGTTTCACCGGGCCGCAACAACGGATCAGCTGCCATAGGAATGCAATCCGGGCAGAAACAGATTGACGCCAAGGTAGCAGAACAAGGTTGCGGCGAAGCCGCCGACCGCCAGCCAGGCCGTGGCTCGCCCGCTCCATCCGCGGGTTAACCGGGCATGCAGAAAGGCGGCATAGACCAGCCATACAATCAGGCTCCAGGTCTCCTTCGGATCCCAGCTCCAGTAGCGGCCCCAGGCATAGTTGGCCCAGGCCGCCCCGGTAACGATGCCAACGGTCCAGATCGGAAAGCCGACCGCCACGCACCGGTAGTTCATATCGTCCAGGACATCGATTGCAGGGAACAGGCGCAGCATCCCCGACCAGATGCCGATGCGGCCCCCGCCTTGTGTCCGGGCCCTGATCAGATACATCAGCGATACACAGAAAGACATGGCAAAGGCGCCGTAGGCCAGAAAACAGCTGATCACATGGTAGGTCAGCCAGCGGCTGCGCAGTGCCGGCATCAGCGGTTCGATGGCTTCGCGTCCCGACAACTGGGCCCAGCCCATGCAGGCCAGAGCCAGCGGAAGCGCAAACACACCGAGAATGCGCCGGCGCACGCGCAGGTCGGCCATCAAATACGCCAGCACGATGGTCCAGCCGAAAAACACCACCGACTCGTAAAAATTGGCAAACGGCGCATGCCCCACATCTCCCGGCAAGCGATAGGACTCATACCAGCGTAGCCCGATGCCCGCCGCATGCACGACAAATCCGGACCAGGTCGCCGCGAGGCCGGCGCGCCCCAGAGCTTCGCGGCGGGTTCCGGCATGGGCAACCAGCAGCCAGAAACCCAGAAAATAAGCGCTGGTGGCGAAGCTCAACAGATAAAAACTGGTCATGATCGCTCCGGTGAGGAACCGCTTTGCAGCTCCCGGCAAAGGGCGTCAAAACGTCGGGCAAAGGATTCGGTATGGCGATGGGACTGGGCCGAGAAAACCACCAGAGTGCCATTCTGGTCCTGGCGCAGCTGCAGCCACCAGCGCTGATGAGAGAAATAAAAGGCGGCCAGGGTTCCGGCCACCAGCAGCAGGCACCCCACCCAGACAAGCATCACCCCGGGATCCCGATTGACCTGCAGGCCGGTATACCAGCGTTGCGCAACAGACAGAATCCGAAAATCATAGGGCACGTCGCCATCTCCGGCGCGCAGGTGCTCGGACTGGAAGGCCATGGCGCGGCCATGTCCGCCGTCGGGATAATGCAAATCCAGTCCGGCGGCAGGTCCCTGCCCGTCAAAATCGGTGACATAGCCTGCTATCGTCACGGACGTGCCGTCGGGCAGGCCGACTTTCTGCCCGGAGGGCACGTCTATTTCGAAACGTCCGCCCCCGGCCCGCGGCGACACCGACAAATGAAGCAAATAACCGTCCAGACCGTAACCGGATTGGTAGAAATTCAGGCCACGATAGCGCAGCGGGTGGTTGACACGCACCGGCACCTGCGTCAGGCCGGGGACTGCGCGGCCATTTTCGAGGATGGTCAGAAGGCTACGATATTCCCGGGGCCGGTCGGAATTTTCATAGCGTTCGATGGCAAAACGGTCGCATCGCACCCCAAACCCCAGCGGCCGCGACTGGCGGCCATCGTCCAGATAAAACCGGTCCGCAATCTGTCCTTCGGCGATGGTCACATAGCCACGAAATCCCCCCAGGCTACCCATCATGCCGCCCAGCAGGATGACCAGAATCGCGCCATGGGTGATGTAGGCGCCAAACCGCGACCAGCCCTGCTTCTGGGCAAACAGCCAGACGACGCCGCGCACCTCGCCGTGCCGGACCTTTCCGAAGCGTTGCGTGAAAATATTACTGAACTCGGGAAGGAGCGCCTCGGGAGCACGTGCATCCCTCCAGCGGCAATGACAGGGGCGGCCCTGCAGCCAGCGTTCGCCGGGGGCGGGATCGGGATGCAGAACCTGCCGCCAGACGCCCGGCAGGCGATGCAGGGAGCAGGCCGCCAGATTCAGGGCGAACAGCCCGAGCAGGCCCAGAAACCACCAGGCATGGTACATGTCGCTGAGTTGCAGAATACCGATGATGCGGGCGCCAAAAGGGCCCAGACGCCGTTCGTATTCGGACAGAGGCAGGCCCTGCGGCAGGATGGTCCCGATCACGGAACTTCCCGCCAGCAGAAACAGGGAAATGAGGGTCAGCTTCAGGGAGCGCAGGCCGCGGGTCAGGGAGGCCCGCATCCGTGCAAAGTATTCGGAGTTCATAAACGCTCCCGTCAGCGGAATCCAGCACCCGGGCCGTTGCGACCCGGGCCGGGCGGGGGGATCAGAAGCCGTCGCGCACCAGGCGCTCCTGCAGCGCCTCGGCTTTGGCCGTCACACCGTCTGCAAGTTCACGTTTGAAACTCTCCAGCTTTTCGATCATGTCCGGTTCGTCGCCGGCAATGATCTGGGCGGCGAAGATGCCGGCATTGCGAGCGCCGGCCTTGCCGATGGCCATGGTCGCCACCGGAATGCCGGCCGGCATCTGTACCGTGGCGAGCAGGGCGTCGAGCCCCTTGAGGGCCGAGGCATCGACCGGCACACCGACCACCGGCAGAGTCGACTCGGCAGCCACCACCCCGGCAAGGTGCGCGGCGGCGCCGGCCCCGACGATCAGCACCCGCAGGCCGCGTTGCCGGGCGGTGCGGGCATATTCCGCGGTGCGCTGCGGCGAGCGGTGGGCGCTCGAAACCGTCATCTCGAAAGGGATGCCAAAGCGCTTCAGGGCGTGGGCCGCCTCGACCATGATGTCGTAATCGCTGTCGCTGCCCATGAGGATTCCGACCAGCGGCTTGCTTTTCATGCGTTGATTCTCCTGATGGTTTTGTGAATCGGAATGTGATTTACCCAAGGTCAACACTCAGCGATTCAGCGCCTTGCGGCCGATATCGTTGCGGTAGTGCACACCTTTCCAGTCGATGGCCCTGACGCCAAGGTAAGCCCGATCGATAGCCTCGGCAACGGTGGTTCCGAGGCCGGTCACGCCAAGCACGCGACCACCGTTGGTGACGACCCGGCCATCCCGCAGGGTGGTGCCGGCGTGAAACACGACCAGATTGTCGATGGCGGCAGCAGCCTCGAGGCCTTCGATCGCCTGCCCCCTGGCATACTCTCCAGGGTAGCCGCCGGCAGCCATGACCACGCACACGGCGGCCTTGTCATGCCACTCGAGCTCAATGCCGGACAGATCGCCGCGCGCACAGGCCATCAGCACCGGAACGATATCGGACTTGAGGCGCGCCAGCAGCGGCTGGGTCTCCGGATCGCCAAAGCGGGCATTGAATTCCAGCACCTTGAGTTCGCCATCCCGGATCATCAGGCCGGCATACAGAATGCTGCTGTAGGGACGGCCCTCGGCGGCCATGCCGGCGATGGTCGGCTTGAGAACCTGCGCGATGATCTTGTCATGGATCTCCGGGGTAACCACCGGCGCGGGAGAATAGGCGCCCATGCCTCCGGTGTTGGGGCCGGTATCGCCATCGTAAGCCGCCTTGTGGTCCTGCGACGAGGCCAGCGGGACGATCCGCTCGCCGTCGGTAAAAGCCAGAAAGGAAGCCTCCTCCCCGTACAGAAATTCTTCGACGACCACCCGCGCGCCGGCACTGCCGAAAGCCCCTTCGCACAGGATCGATTCCACCGCGGCGATCGCCTCCGCCACCGTAGCGGCCAGAATCACGCCTTTGCCGGCGGCCAGGCCATCGGCTTTGACCACGATCGGCGCGCCCTGGCGCTCGATGAAAGCCACCGCCTGGTCGCGGTCGGTAAAAGTACCGTAAGCGGCGGTCGGCACACCGTATTTGGCCATCAGATCCTTGGAAAAGCTTTTGCTCCCCTCGATCAGCGCAGCGGCCCGGGTGGCTCCGAAAATTGTCAGCCCCGCCTCGCGAAAACGATCCACCACGCCCAGGGTCAGAGGCAGCTCGGGACCGACCACGGTCAGCCCGATCTGCTCCTTGAGGGCAAAATCGAGCAACCCGTCGATGTCGTCGACCTTGAGCGGAACGCAGGTCGCCTGCCCGGAGATACCGGCGTTACCCGGCGCGCAGAAAACCCCCTCGACCAGAGGCGACTGGGCGATCTTCCAGACCATGGCGTGCTCACGACCACCACTGCCGATAACCAGAACCTTCATTTGTCACATTCCTTTCCAGCCATTGCCGTCTTTGGCTATGGACCCATGGTATCCGGGGAAACCTCAGCTCGCAGCTCTCGGTACCGCCCTATTCTAGTGCCGGAAATGCCGCATGCCGGTGAAAACCATGGCAATGCCGTGTTCGTCGGCGGCGGCGATCACTTCCTCGTCGCGGATCGAGCCGCCGGGCTGGATAACCGCCCGGATGCCGGCCTTGGCGGCATTGTCCAGACCGTCGCGGAAGGGAAAGAAAGCGTCCGACGCCATCACCGAACCCGGCACTTCCAGTCCGGCCAGGTCGGCCTTGATGGCGGCGATGCGCGCGGAATTGACGCGGCTCATCTGCCCGGCACCGACGCCGATGGTCATGCCGTCCTTGCCGTAGACGATGGCGTTGGACTTGACGAACTTGGCCACCCGCCAGGTGAACAGCAGATCCCGCATTTCCGCCTCGTTGGGGGTCCGCTTGGTCACGGTCCTGATGTCGCCGCTCAGCAGCAGGTCCGCATCCTGCACCAGCAGGCCGCCGTTGACCCGTTTGTAATCGTGGCGGGCGATGGGCTCCTGCGGCCAGTAACCGCATTCGAGAAGACGCACGTTTTTCTTGGTGGCGACAACCTCGACGGCTTCGGCCGACACGGCCGGAGCAATGATCACTTCGACGAACTGGCGATCGACGATCGCTTTCGCGGTGGTGCCGTCCAGTTCGCGGTTGAAAGCGATGATGCCGCCGAAAGCCGACTCCGGATCGGTGGAGAAGGCGCGGTTGTAGGCCTCCAGAAGATTTGCGCCCAGCGCCACCCCGCACGGATTGGCATGCTTGACGATGACGCAGGCCGGCCCCTCGACAAACTGCTTGACGCACTCCAGCGCGGCGTCGGTATCGGCGATGTTGTTGTAGGACAGCTCTTTGCCCTGCAGCTGGCGGGCGGTGGAAATACTGGCTTCCCGCAGGTTGCGCTCGACATAGAAGGCGGCCTTCTGATGGGGGTTCTCCCCGTAGCGCATATCCTGGGCTTTTTTGAACTGCACGGTCAGAGTGTCGGAAAACTCCGCAAGTTCATCCCCCATGCGCTGCCCCAGCCAGTTGGAAATGGCACCGTCGTAGGCGGCAGTGTGCTGATAGACCTTGACCGCGAGCCTGAAATTGGTGGTACGCGACACGGCGCCACCGCTGCCCTTCATCTCCGCGAGCACCTGGGCGTAATCGGCGTGATTGACCACTACCGTGACATCGCGGTTGTTTTTGGCCGCGCTGCGCAGCATCGTCGGGCCGCCGATATCGATGTTTTCTATGGCGTCTTCAAGGCTGCAATCGGGCTTGGCGACCGTCGCTTCGAAGGGGTAGAGATTCACCACCACCATGTCGATCGGTTCGATGCCGTGCTCCTTCATCTTGGCCACGTGCGCGGGGTTGTCGCGCATGCCGAGCAGGCCGCCGTGCACCTTGGGGTGCAGGGTCTTCACCCGGCCATCGAGCATCTCGGGAAAACCGGTGTATTCCGAAACATCCTTGACCGCAATACCTTCCTGCCGCAGCAGGTTGGCCGTGCCGCCCGTCGAAAGGATCTCGACCCCGAAATCCGCCAGTTCCCTGGCAAATCCGACGATACCGGTTTTATCCGAAACACTGATCAGCGCGCGCTTGATGACGGCCATATTCTTCTGTCCTTTCCTGCTGAAAATACATTTCTGACGACATCCGCGGCAACCTGGCCGCAACCGCGTCATCCTTTGGGGTGGAAAACAAAAAAAACCGTCAGGCCGGCGGTTTTCTAGAAATTCATGGCGTGGATAAAAGCCTTTTCAAAGGCCGGAGAGCCCGACAGGGGTAATGGCTGAAGGGTCGCGGCCAATCGCTGCACCTTGTCCGGGCCCTGCGCATCACACAGCAGGCGCCCGACTCCGGCAAGGACGCCGACCTCGGCAAAACGCACCTTTTCTACCATGTTTTCCGGGAGCATGGCAACCCTTTTCAAAACCCGTCGGGACAGGGAAAACCCGAAGGCACCGGTCAGAAGAGCCTGTGCCACATCGGCGGCTTCCAGTCCGGCGCGCCGCAGCAAACACTCGGTGCCGGCCCGCACCGCGGCTTTGCCCAACTGGAACTGACGTACGTCCTGTTGCGTCAGCAACAAATCCACCGCGGCATCCCGGTACAGGCGCAGGGCCCGTCCGCTGGCGGTCTCAACAATGTAGCCAGACAGATTGGTCGGAACCTCCAGGGGATCCACGATGCTGCCGCGCGCATCGATCAATCCGCCGTCCAGGGCGGCGGCCAGCGCAGCGACCAGGCCGCTGCCGCAGAGACCGCGAGGCGGCCCGCCTCCCAGAACCAAAAGACCCAGGCGATCATCCTCGATGACAACGTCGTGGATCGCGCCCGCTTTGGCAACCATGCCGCAGGAGATACCGCCGCCCTCGAAAGCCGGACCGGCAGCCACCGAGGTAACCCGCCAGCGGTCACCGCTGAAAAGGGCCATCTCACCGTTGGTGCCTGCATCGAGAAAGAAACTGGCCTCGCCCACCTTGCCCTGGCCAAACAGAAAAGCCACCAGGTCGCCGCCAACGTAGCCGCTGATCAGGGGAAAGATATAAAGGGGAACCGGCAACTGCAAATCGATCTGGTCGGGGGAAAGGAAGACTGCATCGCGCCAGGGTGGCCGATGGGGCGGATAGAGGATCGACGTTACCGGCAGGCGCCGCAGCAGATAGACCATACCGGGGTTGCCGGCGGCGGCGGCGCCGCGGATATCGCGGCGGGCCAGCCCCGCCTGTCGCAGCATGCTGTCGACGATCTCGCGCAAGCCATCCAGCAGCAACAGCTGCAAACGCAGATCCTCGCCGGTCATGGCGTTTTCAAGCCGGCGCATGATATCGGCGCCAAGTACCGACTGGGGATTGAGCAGACGCTCCTGCGCCAGCACATGGCCGTCGCTATCGAGCAGGCGGCCGGCCAGAGTGGTCGTGCCGAGGTCCAGCGCCAGCAGGCAGCCTCCCTGGGGCATCTTTCCTCCTTGGCTAGTTTTGCACATTCGCAAAAATTGAAGCCGGTCGCCAGCGACCGAAAACCTCAGTCATCGCGCGTTACGCGCGGCACCCTTTTACTGAACTGGCAGAATACCTCATAACTGATGGTGCCGATGCGTCGCGCCCATTCGTCGGCGGTGATGCACTGACCGTTGTCGCAGCCGAGCAGGGTGACCTCGTCGCCGACCGCGACCCCGGGAATATCGGTCACATCGATCATTGTCCAGTCCATGCATACCGTTCCGGCGACCCGCGCCCGCCGGCCGCGCACCAGCACCTCCCCAACGTTGGACAAGTGTCGGCTGTAGCCGTCGGCATACCCCACCGGAATGATCGCCAATACGGTAGGCCGGCCGGCAACGAAGCGATGTCCGTAAGACACTCCGGTGCCTTCGGGGACGCTGCGCACCTGCGCCACCCGGGTGCGGAAACTCATCACCGGCCGCAGGTCGAATCGTCCGGCAAATGCCTCACTGGGCAGCCCCCCGTAGAGCAGAATGCCGGGACGCGCCAGATTGCATTCCGGAGCTTCGCCGGTCAACAGCGCCGCGCTGTTGCTCAGGTGCACATAGCGGGGTGCAAATCCGGACTGGCGCACCCGGGCCAGACAGTCGCGAAAAACATCGTGCTGCCGCCGATTGACAGGATCCTTCGGCTCGTCGGCCAGAGCCAGATGGGAAAACAGGCCGTCCATGCGCAACCCCGGAAGCGTCCTGAGCTCTTCCAGAACCCATGCCAGATCCGCAGCCCGGAAACCGACCCGGCTCATGCCGGTATCGAGCTTCATGTGATACGGCAGCACTACCCCGGCGGTCCGGGCGCAGGCATCCAGGCGCCGGGCCGTATCCATGTCGAACAGCGTAGGCACCAGGCCGAACCGCAGAAGTTCCTGTTCCTGGCCGGGATACAGCCCGCCGAGCACCAGAATCGGACACACCACTCCCGCCTCGCGCAGCGAAACGCCTTCCTCGACGATAGCCACCCCGAACATCCGCGCGCCGACATCCTGAAGCGCGGTCGCGACGTGGGCGGCGCCGTGTCCGTAGGCATCGGCTTTGACCACCGCCAGAATCCCCTGTTCGGGGCCGGCCAGGGTCTGCGCCTGGCGGAAATTGTGTTTCAGAGCCTCAAGATCGATTTCAACGCGGGTGGGCCGGTGTCCCCAGGGATCACTCATGACGTTCTGGTCCTGAATTTGCGGGATAAGCGGCCGCACAACGGCCGGAAAAGTGATAGCGTGAAAAGTCGGCGGAGCCGCTGCAAAAAGCAAACGGCCCACGTTTCGGAGCCAAACTCTTAGCACGACGTCTTGCCACTGTAAAGGGCAAAAAACGTGCGTGGCAGCGACCCGCAGGACATCCGCCGGCCCCCTCCGGGCGCTCGCTTGACAGACTGCGGAGCATTCGCTAGAGTGACGGCCAACGCTTCGCATCCGGTGGAATAAATAGCCGCAATGGCATGAATTGCTTTGCACATCCGACCCGTGACGTATTAAAATAGACGAGCGCGTATACAGTATCCGGATTCAAAAACACAGCCGCTGGGGGCGTCACTGCACTGAGAGTCCCAGATAGACGGGACAACCCTTGGAACCTGACCCGGATCATGCCGGCGTAGGGAAGCGGTGTCGCAGGGCAATCGTGATAACGTCACGTGCTTTACGGCCGTGACGTTTTTTGTTTTCAAAAATCGAGGACGCCATGAAAGACCGACCGTTGCAGGGATTGTACCTGATCACCGACGATTCCCGGGGAGAACGACTGCAGGCCAGGGTCGCGGCCGCCCTCCAGGGAGGAACCCGCATCGTCCAGTACCGGGGCAAACAGGTTCCCGTTTCCGACCAGCGGCATGAAGCGCGGGCCCTCGCCGGGCTGTGCCGTCAGGCCGGCGCCCTGTTCATCGTCAACGATGATCCACATCTGGCGCTGGACTGCGGGGCCGACGGTGTGCATCTGGGTCAGCAGGACATGACCGTTGCCGAAGCCCGCGCCGTGCTTGGTCCGGGAAAGATCATCGGCACCTCCAACCGTACCGTCGCGCAGGCCCTCGCCTCCCGGCAGGCTGGCGCCGACTACATCGCCGTCGGCAGCATCTATCCCACCGGCACCAAACAGGACGCCGTGCACATCGGCCTCGACACCTTGCGCGCCGTGCGCCGCACCGTCGACCTGCCACTGGTCGCCATCGGTGGCATCGATCGCGACCATACCGGAGAAGTCATCGATGCCGGAGCCGATGCCGTCGCCCTGATCTCGGCGGTCATGGCCGACCCGTCGCCGGCGCTGGCCGCCCGGGAAATCGCCCTGCAGTTCAACCGCCGCGCCACCCCGCCCCGCGGTCGCGTTTTGACCGTAGCCGGGTCTGACAGCGGCGGCGGCGCCGGCATTCAGGCCGATCTCAAAACCATTACCCTGCTGGGCGGCTACGGCATGACGGTCATCACCGCCCTGACGGCACAGAATACCCGCGGCGTGCGCGGCATCCATCCCGTTCCGGCGGCATTTGTCGCCGACCAGCTAACGGCGGTGCTCGAAGACCTGCACCCGGAAGTGGTCAAAACCGGCATGCTGTTCGATGCCGCCATCGTTGAGCTGGTCGCCCGGGAACTTTGGACACGTGGCCTGTTGGCGGTGGTCGATCCGGTCATGGTCGCCAAAGGCGGCGCCCTGCTGCTGCGCGACGATGCCGTTCAATCCTGCCGCGAGCTGCTGCTGCCGCGCACCTACCTGCTCACCCCCAACCTGCCGGAAGCGGCGGAACTCGCCGGATTTCCGGTGGAAACCGAAGCGGACATGGAGAAAGCCGCACGCCGCCTGCAGGAGCTTGGCGCACGCAACATTCTGATCAAGGGCGGACACCTCGACGGCGAAGCAGTCGATCTGCTGCTCGACGGCAGCACCCTGCACCGGCTGCCGGCCGCACGCCTCGACAACCGCAACACCCATGGCACCGGTTGCACCAGTTCCGCCGCCATCGCCACCCTGCTCGCCGCCGGCCAGCCGCTGCCGCAGGCGGTGAAACTGGCCAAGGAGTTCATCACCGAGGCGATCCGCACCGCTGCCGACCTCGGCACCGGCCACGGACCGGTCAACCATTTCGCCGCGGCCCGATACCTGTTGAACAAAATCGAAGGATCTTGACAACCGATAAAGCCATATAGCTCTCAACTTTCATCTTAAAACTTACAGCTTAGTGCTTTGACGTATGAAAGGTAGATTCATGACGCAACTCGAAATGGCCCGCCAGGGCATCGTCTCCGACAAAATGAAGCAGGCCGCCGCCGACGCCGGTATCGATGCTGAAATCCTTCGCCAGCGCATTGCCGAAGGCACGGCCATCGTCTGCCACAACAACAGACACGCTAACGGCCGCCCTCTGGCGGTGGGTAAAGGCCTGCCGACGCGCATCAACGCCAACATCGGCACCAGCAAGGACGACACCAGCATCGACAAGGAACTGGAAAAGGCCCGGGTGGCCATGGCCGCTGGCGCCGACGCCATCATGGACCTGTCCACCGGCGGCCCCATCGATGAAATCCGCCGCGCCATTATCGCCGAAACCGACGTTTGCATCGGCAGCGTGCCCCTCTACCAGGCAGCCTGCGACACGGTGGTAAAAAAGGGCAAGGCCATTGTCGACATGACCGTCGACGAGATCTTCGACGGCATCAAAAAACACCTGGACGACGGTGTCGACTTCATTACCGTGCACTGCGGTGTGACCCGCGCCACGGTGGAGCGCATGGACCGCGAAGGACGCATCATGGAGGTGGTCTCCCGCGGCGGCTCCTTCACCGTCGCCTGGATGACGCGCAACAATGCGGAAAATCCCCTTTACGAACACTACGACCGCCTGCTGGAGCTGGTCAGGCCCTACGACGCCACCCTGTCGCTGGGGGACGGCTTTCGCCCCGGCTGCCTGGCCGACGCCACCGACCGCGCCCAGATCCACGAACTGATCGTGCTCGGGGAACTCACCCAGCGCGCCTGGGATGCCGGCATCCAGGTCATGATCGAAGGCCCCGGCCACGTCCCCCTGAACCAGATCGAGGCCAACATCCAGTTGCAGAAAAGCCTCTGCCACGGTGCCCCGTTCTATGTGCTCGGCCCGCTGGTCACCGACATCGCCCCGGGCTACGACCACATCACCTGCGCCATCGGCGGCGCCATCGCCGCCAGCGCCGGAGCCGACTTTTTGTGCTACGTCACCCCCAGCGAACACCTGTGCCTGCCTACCGCAAAGGACGTGCACGACGGCGTCATGGCGACCCGCATCGCCGCCCACGCCGCCGACATCGTCAAGGGACTGCCCGGCGCCCTGGAAAAAGACATCGCCATGAGCAGGGCGCGCAAGGCCCTCGACTGGGAAACCCAGTACGGCCTCGCCATCGATCCCGAGCTGGCCCGCAAGCGCCGCGGCGAATCGGGGGTCGACGAGGAACATGGAGCCTGCACCATGTGCGGCGAATTCTGCGCCTACCGGGTCATGGACGAACGCAAGAAGCATCGATGAGGCCCTCGGCGCGGACATGCTCCGCTCCGCCCTGCCCCGTTCAGCCTAGTATCCATCCGGAAACTCCGGATGGATACAGCGTAGTTTTCATATGGGAAACGAGCAATTTTTCGTTGTGGCAAGGAAATCAAGGGGTTGCGCGGAGGCGTACATCGGTACGCCGCACAAGCAAGCCTGCGGATTGACGCCGCCACGGCGGAAAAGGGCCGTTTCCGGATGAAAACTAGCCTAGCGCCACATTGGAGAGCCCCCGAAACGCACCGTTTTGGGGGCTTTTTACCACCACGATATTATTTCCCTTCTTTTTCAGGGCGATCCATTCGGCAAACCCTTTTTCTCTGCAAAAAGCGACAAATCTCCATCTCACGATTGTTGTACATTCACCAAAATTGAATTATAGTACTCAAAACGCTGTTACACAGCTATTGTGAGGAGCGCGGGAGCCACTTTGGACATTTTTGGGAGGTTACTATGAGTAATGAGAAGTTGGAGTCAAAGCGCTGGTTTATTGCTTTGGCGGGCATTGTTTTGCAGTTGATTCTGGGGACTGTCTATGCGTGGTCTGTCTTCAAGAAACCGCTCATGGCAAATCATGGGTGGAGTGAAACAGCTACTCAGGGCACCTTCATGATCATCATCGCGGTACTTGGACTGGCCGCTGCTTTCGGGGGTACCCTGGTGGATAAAAAGGGACCGAAGCTGGTAGCCGTCATTGGCGCCGTCTGTTATGCCATCGGCACCCTCTGTGCCGGCCTGGCGGACCTGACCGGGAACATCTGGGTATTGTACCTCGGTTATGGCGTGATCGGTGGCCTCGGCAACGGTTTCGGCTATGTGGTTCCCATCGCCTGCCTGATTCGCTGGTTTCCTGACAAACGCGGTTTGGTTACCGGCCTTGCCGTCATGGGCTTTGGCGCCGGCGCCTTCTTCATCGGCAAGATCGTTCCCGGCATGATCGTCAGCATGGGCGTGGCCAACACCTTTTTTGTTCTCGGCGTGGTTTACCTCGTGGTGAGCACCGCCGCGGCCCTTCAGTTCAGGGATCCGCCGAAGGGCTGGACTCCCGAAGGCTTTGTTCAGAGCACCAAGACCGTCTCCCATGCGGATTCCTTCAATTTCGAGCAAGCGCGCCGCACCCCGCAATGGTACATGATCTGGTTCATGCTGTTCCTCAACGTTTCCGCCGGACTCGGGCTTCTTTCCCAGCTTTCGCCCATGGGGCAGAAGATCCTTTCCCTGAGCATCGCTGATCCTGAGCAATTGGCCATCAAGGGTGGTCTGATTCTGGCTATCGCCTCCATTTTCAACGGTCTGGGGCGTTTGTTCTGGGCCTCTGTATCCGACAAGATCGGCCGGAAAAATGTTTTTCTGGTCATGTTTGCCAGCCAGGCTCTGCTCTATTGCTACATCCCTCAAATCACCAGCGCAACCGTTTTCACCATCGCAGCCTGCTATCTGCTTGCCTGCTATGGTGGCGGCTTTGCAGTCATGCCCTCGTTTGCCGCGGATTCTTTCGGCCCCGGCTATATCGGCAAGGTATACGGCATCATCCTTACCGCCTGGGGCGCGGCCGGTGTCGCAGGGCCTCTGGTTTTCGCACAGGTCAAAGGCGCACCCGCCCTGTATGTTGCGGCGGCACTTCTTGTCCTCGGTTTTATCATTACCTGGAGTTACAAGCCGCCTGTCAAGGCTACCGCTTAGATGGGTTGGGCTCCCGCTGCATAGAATAGAGCATGAAAAAAATGGATCGTTGATTTACAGGGGCTCGGACAGAGCCCCTTTTTTTTCAATGCTGTCGATGTATAATTCCGGCTGAATTCCAGCGAGGCCGGAGACCTTTCCGGATCGGCCCGCGCACCACTCAACAACATCTCAAGGAGGAAATGATCCATGAAAAAATGGGCACTGGCATTTTTATGCTGTTTTCTGGCGTCCGGAGCGTTTGCCGCACCCCAGAATTTCCAGTTGAGCCTGACCCCGGATGTCGCCATCCATTCCAGAAGCACCCGGATCAACGGCGTGTCTCTCGGCATCTGGAGCCAGAATCCGCAAAACGCGCTGGCCCTGGGGATTGTCAATGGCTCCACCGGCAGCAGCTCGGGGCTGTCTCTTGGCTTGCTGGCCAATTATGCCGAAAACTACAAAGGCGCGCAGCTGGCCTGCATCGCCAATTACGCCTCGGGAAACGTCACCGGGTTGCAGTGGGCGGCCTTCAACTATGCAGGCAACCTGCACGGCCTGCAGCTCGGTTTCGTAAACTTCGCGGATAACGCCGACAAAGGCGTGCAGATCGGCCTTATCAACATCATGAACGCCAATAAAAGATGGTTCGGCAACCTGCCCAACGAGGTCGCCCCAGCCATGGTGTTCGTCAACTGGCGCTACTGATCCTCGGCCGCCGAACCGACCCTTCGCGCCACGCCATCCTGGCCCGCCGGACATCCGGCGGGCTTTTCAGCGTCTACGCACCAACCTTCTCCGGACATACGCCAAAACAGCATAAGTTGTCTTGACAACCTGACAGACCAGGTCTAAGATGAACACCATTGCAGGGAGGCGCAAAGCATGCTCAACCCCGACTCACCCATACCGCTCTATCACCAGCTTGCCGAGCGACTCGGAGACCAGATCCGCAACGGCGAACTGGCACCGGGCCAGCGCATCCCGTCGGAGCCGCAACTGGCGGCCCGGTACGGCATCGGGCGCCCCACGGTGCGCCAGGCGCTCGACTCCCTGGTGCGGCAGGGTCTGTTGTGCCGGCGCCGCGGCTCGGGGACTTATGTCAGCGAACCGGCCCGCGAGATCGACCTTTTTTCCCTGGATGGCACGTCGGCGGCATTCCACAAAAAAGGCCTGGCGGCAACGACCCTCATCCGCGAAGCGATCCGCCTGCAGCCAATCGAAGATGCGCCGGACAACCCTTTCAGCGGCCGCACAGCCTACTTCTTCTCGCGCCTGACCTGTCTCGACGGTGCCCCTGTGCTGCTCGAAGATCTGTACCTGCATCCGCAACTGTTCGCGGGGATCGAGAGTCTGGACCTGGCCGGCCGTTCCCTGTCGAGCGTCACGGCAAAGCATTTCATGTTGCGGCCGATGGGGGGCAAACAGAGCTTCCGCATCGGCTACCTCGACGCAGTGCGGGCCCGCTGCCTCGACGTCAGCGTTACCACACCCCTGCTGCAGGTCGAACGGCGCCTCGATTTCGCCGCCGGCCGTGACGGTTTTTTTTCGCGGCTGTTCTGCCGCACCGACCATATCGTCTTCTCACAACACATGGGAGCATCCGGCCATGGATAAACGCGGCTATTTTTCCGGATTCGGCGGTTGTTTCATCCCCGAAATCCTCAATGAAACCTTCGTGGAACTGGTCAAGGCCTATGAAGCCGCCAGGGCCGACTCCGCTTTCTGGCAGGAATACCTCGATGTCATGTCGAACTACTCGTGCCGCCCGACCCCGCTGACTTTCGCCGGGAATCTGACGCGGCATTTCGGGGGAGCGCGCATTTACATCAAACGCGAGGATCTCAATCACACCGGTGCCCACAAGGCCAACAACGTCATGGGCCAGGGGCTGCTGGTCAAACGCATGGGCAAGACCCGCGTCATCGCCGAGACCGGCGCCGGACAGCACGGCGTGGCCACCGCCACCATGGCAGCGCGCATGGGATTCGAGTGCACCATCTACATGGGCGAGGAGGACGTGGAACGGCAGCGCCCCAATGTTTTCTGGATGGAGCGCCTCGGCGCCACGGTGGTGCCGGTAACAGACGGCTCCCGCACCCTCAAGGACGCCATCAACGAAGCCTTCCGCGACTGGGTATCCAACATGGACACCACTCATTACGTGCTCGGTACCGCCTGCGGGCCGCACCCCTTTCCGGAGATGGTCGCCTGGTTCCAGTCGATCATCGGTACCGAGGCGCGCCAGCAGATCCTTAAACACGAAGGGCGCCTGCCGAAGCGCGTCTACGCCTGCGTCGGAGGCGGCTCCAACGCCATGGGGCTGTTTTCCGGATTCATGGACGACCCGGTGGAGCTGGTCGGGGTCGAGGCCGGGGGCAAGGGGCTGGACAGCGGCAGGCATGCCGCCCGCCTCAGCTCCAGGGATGCCAGCGTCGGCGTGGCGCAGGGTTACAAAACCTACTTTTTGCAGGATGGCGATGGACAGATGAAGGACACGCACAGTATTTCGGCGGGTCTCGATTACGTCGGCGTCTCGCCGATCCTGGCGCACCTGCAGGCCATCGGCCGCGCCCGCTTCGAGGCGGCAACCGACGCCGAAGTGCTTGACGCGGTAACTTTGACCATGCGCAAGGAAGGGCTGATCCCGGCACTGGAATCGTCCCACGCCTTCGCTCAGGCCTTCAAGGAAGCGCCGACGCTGTCAAAGGACGACATCATCATCATCAACCAGTCCGGTCGCGGCGACAAGGACATCTTCACCGTCGCCGACGCTTTCGACGACCCGGCCTGGAAGGAATTCATCAAACACAAGGCGGAGCAATACCATGCTTGAGACCACCATCCGCAACAAACTGGCGCAACAGGATATCCTGCTGATGACCCATATCGTCATCGGCTACCCGGATCTGGAGACCTCCTTCGAAGTGGTCCGCACCATGGTAGAAGCCGGGGTCGACCTGATGGAACTGCAGATCCCCTTCTCCGAGCCGATGGCCGATGGCCCGGTGATCCTCAAGGCCAACCAGGAGGCCCTGGCCACCGGCATTACCGTCGACCAGTGCTTCGATTTCGCGGAAAAAGTCGCCGCCACCTTCGATATCCCGTTTTTGTTCATGACCTATTACAACATCCTGTTCAAATACGGAGTCGGGGCCTTCGCCGAGCGCATGGCCAAAGTCGGGCTGTGCGGAGCCATCGTGCCGGATCTGCCGCCGGAAGAGGCCGACGACTACCTGTCGGCCATGAGCAAGTACGGCATGGCTCCGATCTTCATCTACGCTCCCAACACCAGCGAGGCCCGCATGCGCCAGATCGCCGAACACGGCAAAGGTTTCATCTACTGCATGGCGCGCAAGGGCGTCACCGGCCTGCAGACCGATTTTTCGGGACAACTCGGCACCCATCTGGCCCGTTGCCGCGCTTCGACGCAATTGCCTCTGGCCCTCGGTTTCGGTGTCAGGGATCGCGCCGATGTGGAATTTATCAAGGGCAAGGCCGATATCGCCGTGGTCGGTTCCCAGGCCATCCGGATTCTGGATGAAGGGGGAGTGCCGGCGGTGAACGCCTTCATCGCCTCCCTGCGCTAAGCCCGGGCGGCGGTGCCTGCTCTTTTGAAGAGAAAACTTTTACGGCAATTTTTTTCCGGTTTCCGTTGCATTTGAACGCGTTTTATGTTTATTATTGTTCGTACCTGTTGTTTTGTTATCGATATAAACAAAAAACACTATTCAATGCATCAACGCCACCCGCATTTTGTTTTGCGGAACAGAACGGCTTGATCCAGCGTCCAGGCAAAAGGAAAATACCATGGTCAAGGGTCTTATCTTCGATTGCGACGGGGTCCTGTTCGACAGCCTGCACGCCAATGTGGCGTTTTACAGTGCCGCCCTGCAGCAACTGGGCATGCCTCCCATCGCCCATGACGACCGGGAAAAAATCTATCTCTGCCATACGGTGACCACGCCGGAACTGTTCGAAGCGATTCTCGGGCCGGAACGTCTCGAAGAGGCGCTGCAGGTTTCCCGCGGCATCGACTACAGCCGGTTCATCCCGCTGATGGTCCCCGAACCCGGTATCCTGGAAGCCCTTTCGCGCCTGTCGGCCCGCATGCCGCTGGCGGTTGCCACCAATCGCGGCGGCAGCATGCATGACATCTCGCGACATTTCGGGCTGGAGCGTTTTTTCAAAACGATTCTCACCAGCAAGGATGTCGCGCGCGGCAAGCCTCACCCCGACATGCTGCTTTTGGCCTCCGACAGACTCGGCATCGATCCCGCCAACCTGCTGTTCATCGGAGACATGGATGTGGACCAGGAGGCGGCCCGCCGCGCCAACATCCGTTTCGTCGGGTATCGCGGCCGGTTTGCCGAAGCCATCAACATCACCAGCCACAACCAGCTGTTCGATCTTATCGAGCAGCTCTGA